>JAVHLC010000011.1 GCA_031082315.1 Thermodesulfobacteriota bacterium | reverse complement strand
TTTCTCCTCCCTTTGAAAAAGGGAGGTTGGGAGGGATTTAAGAATACTTTTTCAACCAGCTAAACTGATTCGAATTTCGAAATTCGAATTTTTAAGAGGTATCAAGAATGCGACGTATGGAAATCTATGATACTACATTAAGAGACGGCACCCAGGCCGAAGATTTTAACGTTTCGGTCGAAGACAAGGTACGGATTTCTCTAAAGCTCGATGAATTAGGTATCCACTATATCGAGGGTGGGTGGCCCGGGTCAAACCCCAAGGACGTACAGTTCTTTAAGGAAATAAGAAATTACGCCCTTTCCTCGGCCAGGATTACGGCCTTTGGCAGCACCCATAATCCGCGTAACACACCGGAACAAGATGTTAACCTGCGCGCCCTTGTAGAGGCACAGACAGAGGTTATTACTATCTTTGGCAAGACCTGGGATGTCCACGTCCGTGATGCCCTCCGTATCAGCCTGGAGCGCAACCTGGAGATAATCCGTGACTCCGTGGCTTATCTCCGTCCCCATGTGAAGAAGCTTTTTTACGATGCCGAACATTTCTTTGACGGATTTAAGGCCCAGCCGGATTATGCCCTGGCCACGCTGAGGCAGGCCGTCTCTGCCGGTGTGGACTGCCTTGTCCTCTGTGATACCAATGGCGGGACGCTGCCCCAGGAAGTGGCCAAGATCATTAATAAAGTAAAAAAAGAATTTAAAAATGTCTCCTTTGGCATTCATACCCACAACGATAGCGGATTGGCGGTGGCTAATTCCCTGGTTGCCGCGGAGCTGGGGGCTTCTCAGGTACAGGGGACGATGAACGGCTATGGTGAACGCTGCGGGAACGCCAACCTGTGTACGATCGTTCCCACCCTGATGCTGAAAATGAAGATACCATGCATCACAGATGAGCAGCTCACCAGGCTCAGTGAGATATCGCGGTTTATAACGGAAATTGCCAACCTGCCCCACAACAAATATCAACCCTATGTAGGGGCCAGCGCCTTTGCTCACAAGGGAGGCATCCACGTAAGCGCCGTGCAGAGAAATCCGGAGACCTATGAACACATCCGTCCGGAAAAGGTGGGAAATATACAGCGGATACTTATATCCGACCTCTCCGGAAAGAGCAATATCCTCCATAAGGCTATGCGGTACGGCCTGGACCTCGAAAGTCGTGATCCGGTTGTACTGGAGATATTGAAGCAACTCAAGGAACTGGAAAATCAGGGATATCAGTTTGAAGGAGCCGAGGCCTCCTTTGAACTCTTGATGCAAAGGGCCCTCGGTACGCAGAAAAAATATTTCGATCTTCTTGGGTTCCGAGTCATTGACCAGAAATCAAAAGAAGACGATGAGGCGCAGGCGGAAGCAACCATCATGCTTGGAGTCGGCGGGAAGGTCGAGCATACGGCCGCCATCGGCAATGGGCCGGTAAACGCCCTGGACAATGCCATCCGTAAGGCCCTGGAAAAGTTTTATCCGGAACTCAAGGAAATTCACCTCGATGACTATAAGGTACGCGTCATCCCTGATAAGACCGGCACCGGCGCCCGGGTGAGAGTGCTTATCGAAAGCAGCGACAGGGAAGATACCTGGGGCACGGTGGGCGTTTCCACAGACATCATCGAGGCCAGTTGGCAGGCCCTCGTGGATGGCATTAATTATAAGCTCCTTAAAGACAGCAAAAAGAAAAAGGGGTTAAATTAATTAGTGTTCATCCGGAAACTACCGTTTCCGGATTCACGCTTTCAGCCATCAGCCGTCAGCTCTCAGCAAAAAATCAAGACAACCAGCATCTTAAGCTGAACGCTGAGCGCTGATAGCTGACCGCCATATAATGAAACCCCCAATAATCATGACCAGATACGAGCAACAGGCCGTCCTCTTACTAGCCGTCGTCCTGCTCGGTGTCTGTCTTTACCTCTCTTATGGCAGAACTCCCGGGTCAGCCTCACCTACAGAGTCATTTCCCACCCAGGGTCTAAAATACGTCCGAGTCATGGGTGGAGTACGATCCCCCGGCCTCTACACTTTCTACTTACAACCATCAGTCAAAGAAGTAATTGAAAGGGCCGGCGGGTTGAAACGAAATCCCTCGCACTCCCCTGTCCTCCTGTCACAGAAAGTGCCTACCGGTACAAAGCTTCTGGTTACCCCTAAACCGGAGGGGACAAATGAGATTAAAATTATCCCCATGACCAATCCCGAACGCCTTCTCCTGGACATATCAATGCCTTTAAACACGGCCACGGAACAGAATCTGGAACTAATCCCCGGCATCGGGCCGCAACTTGCCCGGCGCATCATTATCTTCCGCGAACAAAATGGACCGTACAAAGACATTGCTGATCTTATGAATGTCGAGGGGATCGGGGAAAAGAAACTAAAAGAAATAGCACCCTATGTAATTGTAGAAAATTGAACCCCCTTTTTCCTAATTTTGGGTCAATACCTGTAAAAATGTGAAAAGTTTTACACACAGTGGAAATGAAGTTCTCACAATTGGTATTTCATTTCCACTTCTTAATTGATTGACGGCCTGTACCAGATTTTCCCATTTATTATAACTAATTGACAACATTATATTTATTATATTCCGGGGTCATTTTAAATACGTTGGCATAAAAGTTGCTATTTTTTGTTTGAGCAAAAAGTGCTAGTAACAATTACCCTTGCCATATGGCATGTGGGCATTGCATTACATCTCAGGAGAACAGTATGAAAAAGCGGTTGGCTTTGCTTGTTTTATTGATTATTTTTGTCTCGTCACAGGCTGTTGCGATAGAGATTCCCTTTAGCGATACTTCTTACTATTGGCCTACATGGAACAATGGAACGGCTGATGACTATAAGGACACCATTGGAATACCAAGTTTTACCGGAGGTAAGGTATCTATATCAAGTAATGGTTATCTTGAAAACATTTGCTTTAATTATAAGGCAGATAATTATCTGAGTATTTGGAATGTGTTGAAACCGAGTGACCTTTTTATTGATATTGGAGCGGATAATACCTGGAACTATCTGGTGAAGACAAATGGGCAAAAAACAGCAGGCGATTACGGTCTTTTCTCTATTAATCTTTCCTCGATAAAGGGTAATAATGACTCATCCTATATACTTTCGGGTAATGACAATACAGGTACTTGGTCTGGTTACTATATCAGGGACAGTCACCCAATTGCGATTAATGTAGGCACCTCCACTACTGCACAAACCACCCATTTTTCAGGTTGGCAAATCCCCGGGGCAACAGGCACTGAAGTCACCTCTTTTTTTGACTTCTCAGATTACCCAATATACCTTGGTTCAGATGACTTCATTATCAGCTGGACCGTGAATTGTTCCAACGATGTAGTCTATGAAAGGTTTACGGGAGGTGGCACTCCGGTTCCTGAACCGGCTACCATGGCCCTTTTGGGCTCCGGGCTGATAGGCTTGGCCGCTTTCGGCAGAAAAAAATTTTCTAAAAAGAAATAGGGGGCCAATATAATATTTGACGCTGCTATCCTGTGGTTCTAAGTAAGGTTTTTTCATCTCAGCCGCGGGCCTAGTCACATATCTTCCATCGCATCTTTCAAACCCTTATGATGCCGTCGATCAATTCTTGCATCCACAAACCCACTGTGCTATAAGATATCCCAATCGTCACAGGAAGGGATACCTCCTTTATTAACAAACTTCTCGTCTAAACCGATATAATAGAGGTATCCAATCCAGGGAGGGAAGGATGTTATTCATTCGTAAGTTTTTACTTATAACGATAAGCTTCTTTCTGGTAGAAACAGCGGCATTATGGCTGATGAATATACCTCCTGCTGCTGCCTTACCGGTGACTCTCTCAAATGTCCCGGCCTACAATTGGTACCACGGCTGTGGGCCTACTGCCGCCGCCTCTGTTATCGGCTACTGGGACCTCCACGGCTATGACAATTTATTTGATGCCAGCGGATGGGATAGCGTCTGTCTAACCGCGAATGTCCAAGACCATATTTCCAGTCCGGCACACAATGAAAAGTATGATCCGACGCCGGATAATTCCGATTTACCTGAACCGCCCGACACCAGTGTCGCTGACTTCTTTCATACCTCGGAAGATCCTCTTGGCTACGGTTGGAGTTACCAGTCTTTCGCTGACGACGCTTTTACCGGATTCGCCGACTATCGTGGATATACTTTTGATGCCTGGTACGAGCCATATAATAGCAATTCCACATGGGACAGTTTGATTGCTGAAATCGATGCCGGACGGCCTCTGATGTTCCTGGTCGATACTGACGGCAACGGGGGTACGGACCACTTCGTACCGGTATTGGGATACGACCCGGATAATTTTTGCTATGGACTGTATACTACCTGGAACGAAGATGAAACCCTTGTATGGAAACCATTTCTTGAACTTGGTAACCCGTGGGGAGTGGGATACGCCACGTTTATCCAACCTCTCGATCCTCCAGATGTAACGATCCCCGAGCCTTCAGCCATACTTCTCTTAGCCAGCGGCTTGATTGGCCTCGTAATAAGAAAATGGACAACTCATCGCTCCTAATTTACTAAGTTAAACCTCACAGTACATAAACAAGGTGAAAATAAATTACTAAAAGAAGAAAAACTTTTCTCCTTAAGTGGTAAACTTTTTCCACTTTTTATAAAGACTCATTTAAGCATATGTTATAAAAACAATAAGTTAAAACTATGGCATAAGATTTGCTTTTCTTGGAATAAGCTATCATAAAGGGCTTATATTGACGGAGAGAAATGAGGATGAAAACTTTAAAAAGTTTTTTTATATTCGTATGGATGGTTCCCGTTGCGCTGGTGAGTTTAGCTTTATCTCCGATACCTGTCCTGGCGCTGCCATTGACGATTGGACTTGATACCGAGTTCTCCGGCGCACAGGCTCCTTCTTCCCCATTCACTCCATGGCTCACTGCGACTTTTATAGATAACACTGATGGTACGGTTGTATTGAAGATGGAGGCTACGAATCTGACTGGATCAGAATTTGTAAGTGATTGGTATCTCAATCTAGATCCCAATCTTGCTGTCACTTCCTTAACCTTTACTTACGATACATATTACTCTAGCGTCCAGGCAACCTCGTTTTTGACCGGAAGTAACGCCTTTAAGGCAGATGGAGACGGGTATTTTGATATCAAATTCTCTTTTGATACAGCAAGCGTATCTACTCGATTCGGTGAGGATGATTATTCGGTTTACGTAATTTCAGGTATCCCAGGACTTACCGCTTCATCCTTCAATTTTTATAGTGCTCCAGGAGGCGGCAACGGTAGCTATAGATCAGCAGCCCATGTCCAGGGCATTGATGATCCAAATTCCCCAGGCATAGACACTGATGGAAGTGGCTGGATCGGAGATGGAGATACAGGTGGTGGAAATCCTCCGGTTCCTGAACCCGCTACGATGCTTCTCGTCGGCTCCGGTTTGGTTGGTCTGGCAGGAATCAGGCGAAAAAAGTTCTTTAAAAAAATATCGTGATCTCACCGGGTCAGTCTCTCTATCCCTAATTTCTCAAGTGTCTCCTTTTTGGGAATACCATTATTGTCCCAGTCGCGCAGTTCATAGTATCTATTCAGACACTGCTCTTTATCTTCCTCACTAACAAACGCCTTACAGCCTTTGGCCACTCCAGAAGGCAGGGGTTCATTCATGGCCCTGGCCGGGAGGCTATCGTCCTTGCGCGTTATCCCCTCCCCGCAATTAACGCTTCGAATAAGGGTGAATATCCGATTGCCTATCTCCTGAATCTTCTCTTTATTTAATCCCAAACCCGTTGCCGCCTTAAAATAATCAAGGCACATCTCGTGTGAGACAGTGTACAGGGCAAAAGCACATATTATGTAGTTATCTCTGGCGGTAGTCTCGTTTTGGGCCTCCACCAGCTCCTTGACAACCTCCATGGCCGGTTTATTAGGTGGACTATGCTCCGCAAGGCCATCGCGTAAGTGGCTGGCCCCGATATCAGCGGTCATATAGGCCAGCCCCTGGCCTAACTGTCCCCGTGTATTCCAGGCCGGCATCTCAAGACCTTTCACATGCATGGCAAAATCACGAGAACCGTGTCCCCACATCCCGGCTAATCTTTTGGCGCCCAAGCCCAACTGCCCGCCTATGCCCCTGCGATAAGCAATCTCCTCAATCAACGACAAAAGCCTCGTTTCATCGCCGAACTTGATCTTTTCTTTTATTATCCCTTTTTCCGAACATTCCATGGCAAAGGCGATGACATTGCCGGTCGAAATCGTATCCAGGCCGTAAAGATCACATAGCTCATTGGCCTTAATCACGGTCTCATATCTTTTCAGGCCGCAGTTTGCCCCCAGCATGGCCAGGGTCTCATACTCCGGCCGGTCTTTACCTTGAGAGGTAAGAATACCGCCACAGGCAATCGGACAGGGACAACAGGGGTTGAATTTAACCTTATTCTCCCGATGGATGGTCTCCCCATCCAGTCCCTCATAGTATTCCCACTCACCTTTTTGAAAATTGAGGACCGGTAAGCGGTCTTTCCTGTGGGAATATTCCAATACTGATGAGGTACCGTAAAGATAAAGGCCGGCGTTATCTTTACGCCTCTGTGCCACGGCCTGCACAGCCCTTCGATTTAATTCCTTTATCTTTTTAGCATCATGAACCGGGATAGCCAGCGTACCGTTTACCGCTACGGCCTTAAGGTTCTTCGCCCCAAAGACCGCCCCTGCTCCCCCCCGGCCCGCGGCGCGGCGCCTGTCACTGATCAGACAGGAGAAAAGCGCCCCGTTTTCTCCGGCCACGCCTATGGAAACTACCTTCGTATCCTCGCCTTCCGCTGACCTTATGATCTTTTCTGTTTCAGCCGTGGTCCTTCCCCATAGATGCGCAGCATCCTTTATCTGGGCCCGCCCATTGGTTATGCAGATATATACAGGCTTTTTTGTTTTGCCTTCGATAATCGCCAGATCAAAACCGCAGTATTTGAGACCGGGGCCAAACAGCCCCCCGCTATAGCTATCCAGAAATATGCCGGTAAGGGGAGACTTGGTAATAACCGCGAAACGGCCACTGGATAGAATTTCCGTACCCTGAAAAGGCCCTGTAGCCAGGACAATCCTGTTTTCAGGAGAAAGGGGGTCGATGCCCTTTTTAAGGCCTTTTATAAAGTAGTAGGCTCCGATACCCTTGGCGCCAAGGTATTTGGTGATAATCTCCTCAGGTATCTCTTCTGTCTCGGTTTTCCCACTGGTAAGATTTATCCTAAGAAGCTTCTTCCAATAACCAGCCATTTCGTCCCGTCCTGCCCTGCTAAAAATCAATCCAGTTTTCATCCGGAAACTACTGTTTCCGGCTTCACGCTTTCAGCCATCAGCTGTCAGCAAAAGAGTAGGACAAACATTATGTTAAGCTGAATGCTGATAGCTGAGTGCTGACTGCTCCATCCGGAAAACTTGGTTTTCCGGATGAAAACCAATTCATTTCTTATTTCTGCGGCCCGCAGAGTGAGGTTTTTTGGTTGCTCAGGTAGGACAACCGAAGGAGGTTGGCGGCTTTAGGCGAGGCACTACCCACTTAAACAGCGCCACAAAAAAGGCTATGACCAGTATTATAATCAGCACATCTTCCATGTCGTCTCCATTTCATTACCACCCTAATAATGTACCCCAAAACAGTTCCTGTCAAGTTTGATGATTTTATAAAAAGTCAAAATTACCGCAGAGGCCGCCGAGAACGCCGAGATAACATATTGAATAGGTTACATGTTTTCTCTGCGGGCTCTGCGTGCTCAGCGGTGAGAGGGCTTTTTTACGAATTGATCAAGTTTATGTACTTATCGTTTTGCGGTCATCCCTACACACGTAGGAACAGTAATAACATATGGAGATGTGACCCCGGCAATCTCTACCTCCGGGGAATAATGCTGAAGATCCTCCCTTTATCGTGCGCTTTTTTTTGAATCAGGTAATCTCCATACAGGTCCAGGCGGACTCGCTCCATGCCGAGGAGGAGTTTTTGCGGGAACCTTTTCTTTTCAATCTCGCGGGAAATTTTTTCATACAACCAATAGACAGAGCCCTTAGGTCTTTTGGAAAGAAAGCGAACCAGCTTATCCTTTATCTCCTGGTCCTCTTCGTTCTCCGCTAGTTGTTTAAGCTTCTCTTCAATTACGTCATCGACATGAGGGATAAGGAGCGTTTTCAAAAGGACCAAGGCCTCATCGCCACGCCCCCAATCAAAAAACAGTTGTATCTTTTCGCCCTGGTAAAGGGCATTATTGGGATCGATGGCCAGGAGCTTATCATACCGGGCCAGGGCCTTAGAAAAGGCAAACTTCCGGGCGTAAAGCCGGGCCAGCTTGAGCACCCCCCCCTCATTATCCGAATATTTCTCCACCCAGTCTTCATATTCCTTCAGTGCTCTATCCACATCCACATGCTCCAGGGCCTGGGCCAAGAACCATCCGGCCAGGAAGTGTTCGGGATTGTTCTCTTTGATCCCTTGGTACAGGGCCACCTTCTCCGGCCAGTCAAGGAGTTCACTTTTAAAGAAATCATCATTCCAAAAGATATCAGGACGGCGCCGGCATAGCCCTTCGATCTCCAGGCCAATAGTCTCAAAATATATGCCGTCCCCGGTTTCGACCAGAGATTTTCTGAGTCCGGTTAATGCCAGCGCTGAGTATGGCCTTTCCTGTAACGCCGCATTATAAACGGCCACGGCCTGCGGAAATCGTTCGCTTCTATAGTAATTTTCGGCCAGCCCGGTCCGCGCCTCTCCGGCCGTATCGCCCCTGCTAAACATTGATTGATAAATACCCGCGGCCTCGTCCCATTTTTTGCGCCCCATGAGTATTCGAGCCAGTAGAAGATGATCCCCGTCGCTGCCGCTGTGAGAGGCAAGATAACTCCTTAGAAGTTCCTCAGCCGCTTTGTACTCATTATCTCTCAGATGGAGAAGGGCCAGGCCTCGAACCCCCGCCGCCGAACCCGGATCTTTTAAGATCATCTTCCGATATTCCGCCCGGACATAATCCGCACGTCCTTCATCAATGTAAAGCTCTGCCAGTCCGCCGCAGGCGGCTTCAAGGTCAGGACAGCGTTTTAAAATGTCTGAATACATCGTCCGACTCTTATAGTAGTTACCGGAGAGCCTTGCCAGACGAGCGAGGCCAAGCAGGACCTCCTGGGAGTCGGGATTTTCGGCCAACAGACGGGCATAACACTTACCGGCCTCTTCATAATCCTTCAGGCCCTCGTAAGTGCGGGCCAGACCGAACTTTGCATCCTTATCATCGGGATAGGCAGACAGTATCTTTTTATATGCATCCAGGGCTAAATCCAGCTCACCCCTCCTCTCATTTGTTTTTGCCAGTCCTTTCAGTGCCTCTAGGTTCTTACCATCATCTGCCAGAACAGAGCGAAATAATTTTTGGGCGGCAACCGTCCGGGCCTGTTCAATAAGGAGATGGGACAAGGCCAGCTTTGCCGATGTCAGTTCAGGATAAACCTCAATCGCCGTCTGCCAGGCCCGGGTGGCCTCACCTATCCTACCCAATGTCTGTAGTATTGTGGCCCTCTTCACCAGGGCCTCTTTATTCTTAGGCTCCAGGGATAAAACATCCTCAAGGGGCTTAAGGGCCTTTTCCTGTTCACCCATTTTCAGCCATATATCAGCCAGATCAATTTTAAGGCCTGTTTTTTGGGGGTACTCCTGGCTTAGTTTCTCATATATGGCAGAGGCCTCTGTATATTCTTTGGTCTTCAGGTAAATCCCGGCCAGTTCTTTAAGGGCCTCTTCGTCCTTTGGGGCAAGGGACAGGTAGGTCTTATACTGTTCTATAGCTGCCGGGTATTGTCCGCCGGCAGAAAGGGCTTGAGCAAGTACAACCATCCCCTCTCTGTGTTTCGGTTCAATCTTTAACAGGGCCTGGAGGCTGACTGCGGCATCCTTGTAAAGCCCGAGTTCACTTTCAATCTGCCCTATCTTAAAAAGGAGCTTACTGTCATTTCGATTTTTGGCCAGCGCCTCTTTCAGATGAGGCAGCGCCTCTTTCTTCTTCTCTTTCTTAAGATAAAGCTGGGCAATCTTATCATGGCCCGCCAGATTATCCGGATAAGTTTTCAGAAATCCGGCAAGCACATCTATGGCCTCTGTCTCACGACCAGCGCTTATAAGAGAGTCCACATAACGGTGAATAAAAACCGGGTCGTTGCCTTTAAGGCCGATCAGCCTTTGGTAATAGGCTACGGCTTCGCCGTATTTTCCCAGGTTATCCAGACAGATAGCCATCTTATAAATCAGATCCACGTCTCGGGGGTTTAAACTCAATGCCTTAAGTAGATAATTAGATGCCTCTGAATAGCTTTTTAGCTTAAGATAAGCCTCTCCCAGACCCTTCAAGGCGGAAAAATTCGCGGATTCCTTTAAAAGTATCTGTTCGTAAAGTTTGACGGCCCTTTTTTCATTCTCGTGGGCAGCCAAAAGTTCGGCCAGAGGAAGCATGGCATCGGTGCGGTCAGGCTTTGACTCTAAAAAAATCTCCAGGGCCTCTATGGCCTCTGTATCTTTCCCCATATATCTCAATATCTGGGCCATCTCAAAACGGGCGTCATCCAGGTTAGGCTTGATCTCCAATACTTCCCTGTACAGAACCAGGGCTACGTCATATTTCTTCTGACGGGTAAATTTACGCGCCAGATCCCATTTGCTTTTCCATCGCGGCGCATCTTCCTGTTTCATAATTATTCTTGTGCCGGGGACCGCAGGCGGAGAAGCGGTCTTATTACCCGACACCTTGTCGGCTGCCGTTACATCCGCAACCCCCATCAGGAAAAACCAGATTAGGAGGACACAACCCTTTCTTATCATCCTCTTCCTTCCCTCAGTCGTGGATCGATAGCATCTCTTATACCTTCACCAAGGAGGTTATAGCCAAGCACAGTAATAAGTATAGCCATACCCGGATAAAAAGAAAGCCACCAGGCTACTTCAATACTGTCCTTGCCCGCGGTAAGGATATTACCCCAACTCGGCGTGGGCGGCTGGACACCAATACCCAAAAAACTCAGGGCAGATTCGGTCAGTATGGCCGCAGCTACGCCCAGAGTGGCAGCGACCAGTACCGGAGCCATGGCATTCGGTATAATATGCCTCCATATTATACGGGTATGGCTGGCTCCTAAGGCCCGGGCCGCCAGGACATAGTCCCTCTCCTTTATGGACAGTATCTCCGCCCTAATCAAACGGGCCATTCCCATCCACCCCGTTGCCCCGATGACCACCATGATATTCCAGATACTGGGCTCAAGCAAGGCCACGACCGCCAGGATCAAAAAAAACGTCGGGAAACAGAGCATGATATCCACAAAACGCATAATAACCGTATCCACATAACCGCCGTAGTAACCGGCCATAGCCCCTAAAAAGACACCGATAACCATAGCGATACCCACGGCTACAAACCCTACCATAAGGGAGATGCGCCCTCCCCATATAATCCGGCTGAGGACATCGCGGCCCAACTGATCAGTGCCAAGGAGATGTTCATAACCGGGTGGTTCCATGATAGATTTGATATCAATATAGCTTGGATCGTAGGGAGAAAGTACAGGGGCCGCCAGAGAAACGATAAAAAGAAGCCATACAACCCCCGCCCCTATTAACCCCAGGCGATGACGTCTGAAGCGCTGCCAGAATTCTTTAACTAAGGCCCTTGTCATTACTTATCGCACCCGTATCCGTGGATCAACCAGGGCATAAGAGATATCCGCTACCAGGTTGCCAATAAGAGTCAGAACCGCTCCGATGACCAGCTCACCCATGACTACCGGATAGTCTCTGGCCATGACCGCCCCGTAAAATAGCTGTCCCATGCCTGGAATGGCAAATATCGATTCAAAGATGACGCTGCCGCCGATGAGGCCGGGGATAGACAAGCCCAGAACAGTCACCACCGGAAGCAAGGCATTGCGCAGGGCGTGTTTATAGATAACCACCCGTTCAGGCAGGCCTTTAGCCCTGGCCGTAAGGATATAATCCTGCCGTATTACCTCCAGCATGTTGGACCGCATATAGCGCGAAAGGCCGGCTAACCCGCCGAACGCCGAAAGCAGGACCGGGAGAATGAGATGCCTGCCCAAGTCAACCGTTTTACCCCAGAAACCAAGGTATTCATAGTTCAGGGACTTGATACCGGATATAGGCAGCCAGTCCAGATGTACGCCAAAAACGAGCATCAAAAGCAGCGCCAGCCAGAAGGTCGGAGCGGCAAACCCTATAAAGACAAAAAGCGTGGTGGCCTTGTCAAAAAGAGAATACCGGTGAACCGCCGAGAGTATCCCGATGGGTATGGCCACAACTAAGATAAGAACCAGAGAGAGGATGTTAATAAAGAGGGTAACCGGCAACCTCTCCATGATCTTCTCCTGTACCGGCCGGTTGTCAGACGAAAAAGACCGGCCAAAGTCAAATCGCACCAGCCTCTTCAGCCAGTCAAAATACTGTATAGGGAGGGGCTTATCCAGGCCGTAGATGGCGTTGAGGCGGGCCCGGGCCTCCAGAGAGACCTTGGGCTGCATCATGGTCTGCATCTCCGTGGGCGCACCAGGGGCAAGATGCAGGACGGCAAAGGAGATCACGGTTATCCCCAGAAAGATTGGGATCATTAGAAATAATCTTTTCAGGATATAAGTAGCCATTATTTATGAGCTATCGGCTATGAGCCATGCGCCATCATTTGTAACCGTTCACCGTTATCAGTTCACCGTTGCCCGTGAAAAGGGAGAAAAACGTCTTCTTCGGTGAACGGTCAACGGTCAACGGTTACTATCATTCATTTTATATCTCTGCTCCGTCTTTGGCACATACCACTTAATCAGGTTATAGGTTATACCCGCGGCAGCGGGTTCAATGCCCTTAACCCGGGCCTGAACCACGGGAAGGGCGTCCGGGACATAGAGAAACACATAAGGCGCTTCCTCGGCCAGTATCTCCTGAATACGCCAGTAAATCTTTCTGCGTTCCTCTTGGTCAAAAGTGCGCCTGCCCTTTTCCAGCAAGGCATCTACCTCTGTATTTCTATAAGAGATGAAGTTTAACTCGCCGGGTCTTGTCTTGGAAGAGTGCCAGACGTCGTATATATCGGGGTCCTGGCTTATTGTCCATCCCAGAATGGTGGCCTCAAATGCCTTTTTCTCAATAAATTCCTTGATAAAGGCCGCCCATTCAATAATCCGGATCTTAACATCAATGCCGACCTCTTTCAGCCGGCGCTGGATGATCTCTGCCGTCCGGGCACGGGTATCATTCCCCTGATTGGTAATGATGGTGAAACGAAATGGTATCCCACCCTTGTCCAATATGCCGTCACCATTCGTATCCCGCCACCCCGCTTCTTGTAGAAGTTCCCGCGCCTTGACGGGGTTATAGGGATATTGCTTTACATTGGGATTACAGGCCCAGGTGCCGGGTTTATACGGACCTGTGGCCTCCTGCCCCAGACCGAGGAGGACCCCTTCGATAAGCTCTCCGCGATTGATGGCATAGGAAATGGCCTGCCTCACCCGCCTGTCCCTGAACTTTTCATCTTCGAGATTAAAACCCAGATAGGTATAGGCAAAGGCCGGATAGCGGTACTTGTTAAAGTTCTCTTTAAACTTTCGATACTCGGTCTGCCGGGCATATTGAAGTGGGCTAAGGCCCATGTTATCTATACCTCCGGCCTTAAGCTCCATAAACATGGTGGCGGAATCGGGGATAATCCGGTAGATATACCGATCGATATAGGGACGGCCCTCAAAGTAATCAGGGTTATAGGTGAGGACCACCTTTTCCCCGGCCTTCCATTCCTTGAAGATAAAGGGGCCTGTGCCGACGGGATGGCGCGCCAGAGGGCTCTTCATGATATCCCTTCCCTCCAGAAGATGTCCGGGCAGAATAGAAATACCCCAACTGGCCAGGGCCGGGGCAAAGGGCTTTTTATAGGTAACCCGGAAGGTATAAGGGTCCGTCGCCTCCGCCCTTTCCACCTGCAGGAAGTCTTCGGCATAGGCGGTTGGAGTATGTGGATCGACCATAGTCTTATAGGTAAATAAGACGTCTGCGGCGGTAAAAGGTTGACCGTCATGCCACCTTACCCCCTTTCGCAGATGAAAGGTAATGACCAACCCGGATTTTGAGACCTTAAACGATTCGGCCAGATCACCCACCAGCTTCAGGTCTTTGTCATATTTCACGAGGCCGTTGTATATGAGGCCGGCCACCTCATGAGAAGAACTATCGGAAGCAAGGATCGGAATTAAGTTTGAAGGCTCGCCGATAGACCCGGTGATCAGGGTGTCGCCATAGCAGGGCGGTCCGGCTGCTGCCGGACGTTCCAGGGATTTACCGCTGTCTTCCGGCCGGGAACAGGCCGGACAAGATATGAGGGCAAGAACCCCCCAGACCAGGAGCATGCGGCCGCTGATTTCCCATATCTTTGCCGGCGTTTTCATATCCAGAGACGTATTATACGGCAAACATTCCCTTGAAACAATCTTTGTTTTATTATAATCTAGTCGGCAGTCAGCCATCAGCGCTCAGCTTTCAGCTCTTTTGTATTCTGACTCCTGAATTCTGGATTCTATCTCCAACAGCTACTTGCTGATTGCGGAGAACTCCCAGCCGGAAACGGTTGTTTTTTTTCGAATGAGTACCACGCATGACACCCCAGCCACTACTTTCCGTCCAGGACTTAAAGACATATTTTTACACCGAAGAAGGCACCTTAAAGGCGGTTGATGGCGTAAGCTTCACTGTGGAAAAGGGCGAAACTGTCTGCGTCGTAGGTGAGTCCGGCTGTGGTAAGAGCGTCACGGCCCTGTCCATATTGAGGCTCATCCCGGACCCTCCCGGCAGGATAGTCTCCGGTTCAATCCTGTTCGACGGCCGGGATATTATGAAACTGGAAGAGAAAGACCTGCGCCGCCTCCGGGGCCGGCGGATTTCCATGGTCTTTCAGGAGCCGATGACCGCGCTCAATCCGGTCTTCACCATAGGCGACCAGATCACAGAGACCATACTCGTACATGAAAAGATGACGCGTCATCAGGCCGAACAAAAAGCCGTTGAACTCCTCGGCCTGGTCGGCGTCCCCTCCCCTGCCGAACGGATAAGGCATTACCCCCACCAACTGAGCGGCGGACTAAGACAAAGGGTTATGATCGCCATGGCCCTGGCCTGCCGGCCGGACCTCATAATTGCCGATGAACCGACCACGGCCCTGGACGTCACCATCCAGGCCCAGATACTGGATCTGCTCGCCGAGATCAAAAAGAAAACCGGCATGGCCCTCCTTTTGATTACCCACAATCTCGGCGTGGTGGCCGAGGTAGGCCAAAGGGTTATCGTCATGTACGCCGGACGCATAGTTGAAGAGGCCGGTGTCGATAACCTCTTTTCCCGGCCGCTCCATCCCTATACCAGGGGGCTCCTGGCCTCCCTGCCGCACATTTCATTGAATAAAGAACCCTTACGCCGCCTTACGCCCATACCCGGCACGGTCCCCTCGCTTTCCGCCCTGCCCGGAGGCTGCACCTTTCAGAACCGCTGTAAAGAAGCGCATAAAGAATGTCTCAGCACCGAACCACAACTTCTTGAGGTAGAAAAAGGACACTTCGTGCGGTGCTTTTTAAAGGCAGACCGGCCATGAACCCAGTGGTTGAAGTCAAAGACCTATTTAAACATTATCAGGTGCGGAGCAGCTTCTGGGGCGGGAAAGACCACGTCTTACAGGCCGTGGCCGGCGTTAACCTTACCATCATGCCGGGCGAGATATTAGGGTTGGTGGGTGAAAGCGGCTGCGGCAAATCCACATTAGGCCGCCTCATACTGAAACTGGAGGAACCTGCCTCAGGCCAGGTCTTTTATAAAGGCCGGGATATCACATCGCTATCCCATAGACAGATGCGGAATTTGCGCAGGGATATGCAGATCATATTCCAGGATCCCTACTCGTCGCTTAATCCACGCCGAAACATATTCGATATTGTGGCCGAACCGTTCATAATCCATAAGCTCTGCCCCGGCAGGACAGAACTGGTCGAAAAAGTTACCCATATACTTAGGGAAGTAGGTATTGGTGAAGATCAGATATATCGTTATCCGCATGAATTCAGCGGCGGACAAAGGCAGAGGATCGGTATCGCCCGCGCCTTAGCCCTGAATCCGGAATTCATCGTGGCGGACGAAGCGGTCTCTTCCCTGGACGTCTCGATACAGGCCCAGGTAATCAATCTCCTTCTCGACCTCAAGAACAAATTCAACCTTACCTATCTCTTTATCGCCCATGACCTTCAGGTCGTACATTATCTGAGCACCCGCATCGCCGTCATGTATCTCGGAAAGATCGTGGAAATAATAGACAAAAATCTCCTCGGACAGGTACCCCACCACCCCTATACCGAGGCCCTCTTGGCGGCCGCCCCTTCTCCTGACCCTACCCGCCGTCAAAAGCGTATAGTTTTAGAGGGAGACCCTCCCAGCCCCTTAAATATTCCATCAGGCTGTCCCTTTCACCCCCGCTGTCCGTACCGAAAGGACATCTGTACGACGGATAAACCCCTCTGGCACGAAGCCGGCCAGAGGCAGTGGCTCTCCTGCCATATCCGGTAAGGCCTTTATCTGGTCAAAGACCAGATGGAGAAGCGTGGTCTTTCCGGTTCTCCGCATGCCGGTAATAATAATCGCCTCCAGAGAATCGAAATACGGCATGATTTTTTCATAGATCTCTCTTGGCTTAGTCATGCCGTTAATTCACATTAAGTTAAACTATTTGTCAAATAATACCTGCATAATGTTAACATGCTATTTTTTGTCTAAGGGGAGCATGCCTGGGATAGGCCTGGAAGCGACACTAGAATCTCGATGACCCGGGCCATTTCTTGGATGATGTCGTGGCGGACTGCGGACAAAGACCCGAGGTTTATTCCTCCGAGACTCTTGCAAAAGTCGTCACACCGGTGAACCCCGGTGTCCAGGGGTTTCGGTGGGCAAAGCCCACCCTACGGGGCTGGTTTTTGCGGCGTCGGCTCGGACAACTTGTTATGCGGAATTTTCACTCTATCTCGATTCGAGTGACTTCAATGCAATTCGGGACCTTTGAAAACTCCAGCGGATTCTTAGCGAAAACATTTTCGTAAATATGAACTCCGGCACAATCTTCCTTTTTATATAGCAGTCCCACCGCGCTAAAAGACGTATTCTTGTTTTCCTCTAAGGATCGATTCCCTCCTTGAAAGGAGTCTGTGATCGCATTTGTGTCTGTATCTAACACCACGGTTCTCTCTCCGTACATCGCGTCGATAAAATCATGTTGTTCTGTACCAAACATTTGCCACGGATCGAGATTGTTGTACACCAACAACACGGACGGAGCACCTTCGTTAGAACCTGCCTGTACCTGCTTCCTGGCACTCTGTATTCTTCGTCTTATATGTGACCCCACCGTTCTAGAGCAAGACTCGATGCCAAAGTTTTCGTCTTTATCAATTTGCTTGATTTCTACGAATACCAGCTCGCCACCGAGATAGATTTCGTAATCTGGAGCGCGGCTTTCGCCCTCTTTTATCTTCTCCCATCCAATGCTGTTTGAGTTGCAGAATTCCTCGAAAACAATTTCCGCTTTGGTTTTAATAGTCATAGCGAAACATCCCGTTCATCGCTTCCGCATAACGGTTGAATTCCGCCGCCGCTGTTAAGCGGGCGGTTGGAATGAATGGTTAGGCCAATTTTTCATTTTGTCTAATGTCAAGGGGCAACATCATTTCCCTCTTGAACAGCCTTTCGTTTATATGTGTCCTGGTGGGCACGCAAATCGCTGACCCAAATTGCTCCCAAGACCAAGCTCAATATAAAAAGCCATGATGAGCTCCTCCATATAGACGCACCGAGAACGCCGAGAACCATTAGTAATGCTACCTGCAACTTCCAGCGATCGTATGCTACGGCACTCTCTACGCCAGCATCGCGGCGCACATTCATTACCACGATCCAAATGGCAAGGACAGTGAACACCGCCCAGAGCGCAGGACTCCAATCAGAACCTCCGAGTAAGAAGTAACAAAGCAGTATCGCGACAGTGGCCTCGATAACGTAAGCACGGGCTGTGCGTTTAGTACTTTTTGTGTTCATAAATTTTTCCTCACGCGCCTAACGCTCTGCTCAAGGGTGGCGCGGTTTTTTGCGCCATCCCTTGCAGCAGGATGTTAAGTTTTTTTATTTCTATATTTATTAGATTTACCCAGTCTGCCCTTCTCTCTTAACATGACAGCATCATACAGATTGGCTTTCTCTTCTTCGGACATATTATCATAAGTGTCTATAACTCGCACAGGTGTGCCAGTTTTACGGTACTCTTGAATAGATTCCTCTAAACGATGTTGATACAAGACTCTTTCATTTTTTTCTTTTTGTATGTTCTCAAAAGACTTTAAAAGCTGCGAAATCTCTTTTTCAGCTTCCTTCGACTGTTGCTTAAGGCTTTTCCTAAAATAGATACTGGTAATTAGCCACGAGAATAATGCTGAACCAATAATACTCAATATGACTTCCATAATGGGTCTCTTATCTTGAGAAACTTAACATTATATATTATATCGACTCGATTTTTTCATCAAAACTCGCAGATAAAAGCGATGATACTACAATTTGGCAAACAGTACAATAAAATGAAATGCAATTAAATATCAATTACATAAGACGATAGCATAAAATCCGGAGGTCTGCTTTTTATTGTAATTATCGATGTTATGTCGACTCGACGTAATTATGGCAATTTATTATTTGGCGGCGGCACAGTGGAAAATTTGAAGCTTCCCGTCCGCCGCAGGCGGAGGACGGACGGGGAATCTCCGTATGCATGGCAAGCTTATCCGACCCGTACAAACTTTCTGTACATCCTCTCAACCTTCTTCTGAGTCACATACGGCTTGTGGACTCTGAACCCGCCTCCAAAGGAATGAGGAATATGCATGAGTTCGTGGATAAGAACCTTAATCTGCTCTTCTTTGCTGAGCTTATCAAACCTTTCAGAAATAACCTCGATAACATAATGAGGCCTCTGGTTGAGGGCTAATTGCATGATTCTGGAAAGACCGTGGCAGCGGGCAATTACCCTCTTGCTGTTAGAGTATTTGCTCCTTATACAAACCAGCCTGGATTCATCCACATGGGTCATTTGTAGTTTATGAATAATGCCTTTTATTGATGCACCAATGTCCTCGGCCAATTCGTACTGAATCATAGGCAAAAAATAAACATAGCTAAGGGGGAAAATCAAGAGATTTCGATCAGATGGCGGGGGTTTAGTAAATGTCCCGGCTACGCGGTGTTACCTTTAAATCCGGCCTTCAGCCCTCAGGCAATCCTTAAATACCTTGTAGAAATGCTCATGCTGGGACAGCGACTTTTGCAAAATCTCCCGCATTTCGCCCAGGTCCTTTTCATTGATAATGGCATCTACAGAGAGGGAGAAGGCCATTAACGTATCCAGTGTCCTGTGCTGAGCGGAAATGAGAAATAAAAAGATATTGCGCCGTACAGATATAGGCAGGCGCTCCAGATACCTTAAAATGGGATTGTTTCCCGTCCCTCCTTCCGCGGATTTTTCACTTACGACTATCACGCCATAATGATTATAACGTACCTTGGCATAAAAGGTCCGCAGGTCATCGGCCGCACTCGTTTTGTAGTCAAACTCCTCCAGGACACGAACAACGCCCTCCTTCATAGACTCATCCGGCACACAAACCAGCCCTGTCTTCGTCCCTTCTTCGAAGAATTCAATGGCGACATCCTGATCGGTATCCGGCAAAGGGCCGGGCTCTTCACTTTTTCCCCTCGTATCTATAGGAATCTTACCTTTGCAATCCGGGCAGGTAAGGACGACTTTGGTGTTCGCCGGTAACTTTTCATCCGGAACAAGAAAGCGCTTCTGACATCCAGGGCATGAGATTTCCATATTTAAGATTTACCTCCTGTGTTCCTTGCCATAATTCCCGTCCAGCTTCAACCCCTCGATATCGGAGGTCTTTTCACCTTTCTGGGCCTTGAGCTGGTCTATGCCCCGGCTGACCACCGCACGGTGTGAGGCATAAGCCAGGGCAGTTTCTTCCGTAATCAGGCCTCGCTCGTAAGAACGAAGGATATCTTTATCGAAGGTCTGCATGTTGAATGCCTCACCGCTGTCTATGATCTCGTAAAATGTCTTTCCTTCCGACTCGCCGTTCAAAATAGAGTCTTTGATCCGCACGTTGTTGTTCATGACCTCGAAGACAGCCACTCTCCCCCCGCCCACTTTGGGCAGGAGTTTCTGGCAGACCACCCAGCGTGTGGTATCAGCGAGGCGTATGCGGATCTGCTGTTCTTCATCCTTACTAAACATGCCTATAATACGGTTGACGGTCTGACCGGCATCTACCGTATGCAGGGTGGAAAACACCAGATGACCTGTCTCCGCGGCGCTCAGACCGATCTCTATGGTTTCGCGGTCGCGCATCTCGCCCACCAGGATTACATTCGGGGCCTGCCTGAGGGCGGCACGAAGCCCGTGGGCAAAGCTGTCGAAATCCGCGCCCAGCTCCCTCTGGTTAAATGTGGCCTTCCTATGGGCATGAACAAACTCTATCGGGTCTTCCAGGGTGATAACGTGCAGCGGCTCCGCCTCATTTATCTCATTGAGGATGGCCGCAAGAGAGGTCGATTTACCGGTGCCCGTGGCGCCGGTGAAGAGAATTATCCCATTTTTTTCCCTGGCCATTTTATAAAAAGATTCGGGAAGCTCAAGTTCCTTAACGGTCGGGATATGGGTGCTCAGTTTCCGCATCACGGTAGAGTAATAACCCTTTTGCTGAAAGACGTTTACCCTGAAACGCGCCCGGCCGGGAAGCTGATAGGAAAAATCACAGGAACCTTCCCGAACCAGGGCCTTGAGCAACCTTGCATCCGAAGCCATCAGGTGAAGGGCAAATGTCTCTGCCTGATAAGGCGTAATCTGCTCAATGGGCGAATCCAGGGATACCGGAACCAGACGGCCCGATGAAACTACCTGAAATGGCCGCCCCACAGTTACGTTGAGATCGGAGATGCTCTCCTGAGATTCCAGCATCCGGGTTATGATATGATCGATGTCAGCCTTATTTATAGACAATTTTTATACCTCCGTGAAATCTTCCGGCGGCTTCTTTAAAAATTGGGTAAATTTTTCTTTGTTGATACTCTTGTTATACGCCTCAGTGGCATCGATCCACCCTTTCTGCAGGAGTTCCATAATGGCATCGTCCAGGGTCTGCATGCCGTATTTTTTACCGGTCTGCATGGCAGATGGGATCTGATAGGTTTTCCCCTCACGGATGAGGTTGCGCACTGCAGGTGTGGCAATCAATATTTCCAGGGCCACGCACCTGCCTTTAATGTCCACGCGCTTGAACATGGTCTGTGAGACCACGGCCCGCAAGGCATCAGCCAGAGTAGAGCGCACCTGGGGCTGCTGGTTGGCCGGGAAGATTTCAATCATGCGGTCCACGGTCTTGGAGGCATTCAATGTATGTAACGTGGCAAAGACCAGATGGCCGGTCATAGCCGCCTCCATGGCCAGAGCGATAGTCTCCAGATCACGCAGCTCACCGACCAGGATAATGTCCGGGTCTTCACGCAAGCTGGCCCTGAGGGCCGCGGCAAAAGACTTTGTATGCGTTCCTACCTCACGATGGTTTACAATACAGCCTTTGCTCTTGTGCACAAACTCGATAGGGTCTTCAACCGTGATAATATGATCCTTGCGGGTCGCATTGGCGTGATCAACAATCGCGGCCAGTGTCGTTGATTTACCGCTGCCGGTAGGGCCGGTCACCAATATCATACCCTTAGGGAGCGTAGCCAGGTTCTTAACCACCGCCGGCAGGCCCAATTGTTCGGCCGACAGGATATCGTTCGGTATCTCTCTGAAAACCGCCCCTATGCCGTATTTCTGCATGAAAAAATTGGCGCGATATCTGGCTAATCCCGGGATCTCATGACCGAAATCAAGATCGCCGGTCTCCTCAAATATCTTGATCTTGTCCTCCGGGGTGATCTCATAGAGCATGGCCTTGAGTTCGTCGTTTTCCATGATCTTATATTTGACCCGTTCCATCTCACCCCGAATACGCAAGATAGGTTGAGATCCGGATATAAGATGCAGGTCCGAGGCGCCCTGCTCATGCATCAATTTAAAAAAGGCGTCAATCTGGGCCATCTTTAGCCAATCCTCCGCTTGAGTTAGTTTTCATCCGGAAACTACCGTTTCCGGATGAAAGCCCTCAGCGATCAGCTTTCAGCCGTCAGCAAAAAAATAAGACAAACAACATCATCTTAAGCTGAACGCTGATAGCCGACTGCTGACCGTTCCATCCGGAAAACCGGGGCTTTCGGCCCGTGGCCGGATGGCAACAAGCTACGCCAACTATATCGACACAAAAAAGAAAAACCTTAATCACCGGACTCAAGCATCCAAGGCAAGGCGGGCAGGCAGAGGCGTTCTCTGCGCACTCTGCGGTGAACTATTACAATTAAGGCTTGACTTTAAAATTTTAAGTCGATATTTTGCAAAAACTTGTGAATAAAGATTGAAGCTCCCCGCAGTTCGCCTGCGGCGGACAGGGAATCTCCGTATGTAAGGTAAAAAGCATAGTATTCGCTCGCTAACCCCGCCGCCCGCCAGGGTCGGACCTGGATGGCAAGCAGCGGGGAATGCGCTCGCTATGCATGTTCAGTTTAGAAAGGGGAAGACATGGGTATTCAGTTAGACAAGGTTCGCAATATAGCCTTGCTCGCTCATAGCGGCGCAGGCAAAACATCCCTGGCCGAGGCAATACTTTTTGCATCGGGACGGACAAACCGTCTGGGCCGGGTAGATGACGGCACCTCAATTCTGGACTACGAACCGGAAGAAATCAAAAGAAAGATTACTATAAACTCGGCCTTTAATCATTATACGTGGCAAAAACATACGATCCATTTTATCGATACCCCGGGTGATGATAATTTCCTCAATGATACCAGGATGTCCCTGCAGGTGGCAGACAGCGCCGTATTCGTAATCGATGCCATTGACGGGGCCAAACCCTTAACCCTGAAGATATGGAATCTGGCTGGGGAGTTCCATCTGCCCCGTATTATTTTCATTAATAAAATGGACCGGGAAAGGGCGGATTTTTACAGGACATTAGATAGCATTTCCACCACCCTCAACGCCCGCTGCGTGCCCGTTCAACTCCCTATTGGCGCAGAAGATAAGTTCACCGGGGTGGTGGACCTCATAAATGAAAAGGCCTTTGTATTTGCCGGCGATCAAAGCGGCCAGTACAAGGAATGTCCTATCCCCGAAGACATGAAAGATTCTGTTAAAAAACACCGGGAAAATCTCCAGGAATACGCTGCGGAGGCAGACGACGCCCTGGTGGAAAAATTTCTGGAGGAAGGAACCCTGACGGTGGCCGAAATAGAAAAAGGCCTGGCCGGCGGTATGACTGCGGGACGATTTGTCCTGATATGCTGTGGCTCAGCTACACGCAATATCGGTGTCACCACCCTTATGGAGGCCGTCAATCAATATCTTCCTTCACCTCTGGATAAGGGAGCAAAAATGGCCTTAAATGCCAAGACCAAGGAACCGGTCGAAATAGCTCCCGTTCCCGATGCGTCGTTGGCGGCTCTGGTCTTCAAGACCCTGTCTGATCCGTATGCCGGACGGCTCTCTATCTTGCGCATTTACTCCGGCACACTGAAACCGGACACCACCCTCTACAACTCAAACAAGCAGACCACAGAGCGTATCGGCCAGCTTCTGTCCCTGGAAGGTAAGGCACAAAAATCCGTTGAAGGTGTGGGACCGGGAGAATTGGTCGCAGTCGCTAAATTAAGGGACACCGTGACCGGTGACACCCTCTGTACTGAAGGATCGCCGGTCATCATTGAGGCCCTGCAACCGCCGCAGCCGGTTATTTCCTACGCCTTAAAACCAAAAACCAAGGCCGATGAAGAGAAGATATCCGCGGCCCTGGGGAAACTCAAAGAAGAAGACAATGCCATCCTGGTTACCCGTAATGAGGCGACCAGGGAAACCATTCTTTCCGGCATGGGACAAATCCATATCGAGGTTGTCGCAGAAAAGTTAAAAAGAAAATACAATGTTGACGTCAACCTTACCCTGCCCAAGGTCCCTTATAAAGAGGCCATCAAAAAAACCAAACAGGGTGTTGTCTATCGGCATAAGAAACAGACCGGCGGGGCCGGGCAGTTTGCCGAGGTTCACTTTGATATCAGTCCCCTGCCCCAGGGGGGCAGCTTTGAGTTTGAAAATGCCCTGACCGGAATGAATGTACCCCGCAATTTTGTTCCTGCAGTGGAAAAGGGCATTCAGGAAGCTATGCAGGCAGGCCCTTTGGCCGGCTATCCGGTCGTGGGCGTTAAAGTCAGATTTTATGACGGTAAGTCGCATGAGGTTGATTCATCGGAGACAGCCTTCAAGATTGCAGCCATCCAGTGCTTCAAGAAAGGCATGCTGGAGGCTATGCCTATCTTGCTGGAACCGATCATGTCTATGACTGTTCTGGTCCCGGACGACTGCATGGGTGATGTTATCGGGGACATAAACAGCCGCCGGGGAAAGGTAATAGGGGTAGAGACACGATCCGGGGTGCAGGCCATCCTGGCCCATGTGCCCATGGTCGAGGTGCTGCGTTACGCCTCCGAGCTCACCTCGATGACTGCCGGACGCGGCACATTCAGCATGGAATTCTTGCACTACGAAGAAGTTCCGGCTCACCTGACTGAAAAGATTGTCGCTGCGGGTAAAAAGGAAGGCGAGGCTTAGAGATCAGGGGAAATTGTAACCGTCCACCGTTCACTGTTGACCGTTCACCGAAAAGACGTTCCTTGCGCTTTTCAGGGGATATTTGGCTCTTGTACTCTGGTTCCTGGTCTTTTGGACCAGGGACTGGAGGCCGAAACGGAATACGCGATCACCGTGACTCTTTGCCAAAAAGACGCTTTTCAGGTTCTTACGGTCAACGGTGAACGATTACGGGGAATTTTGGTATTGACCAACGAAGAACCGGATAAAGAAAGCCAGTCCCTATCCCAGAAGATAGCCCGGATGAACGTCGCCGAAAAGATCAAGCTGGCCATGACCGGCGACAAAGAGTCCCGGGGCATCCTCATCCGCGACGGGAACAAGATGGTCCAGGGAGCCGTGGTACAGAATGCGCGTCTTACCGATGCCGAGGCAGTCCAGATAGCCAAGATGCGCACTATGGACGAAGGCGTTATCCGGCATCTGGCCACTGAACGCAAGTGGCTGAAGGTCTATCCGGTTAAGGTAGAGCTGGTTAAGAACCCGAAGACGCCGCTTATGCTGGCCATAAGGTTGCTGCCGCTCCTGCGCGAGGCAGATTTGCGAGATATAGCCAAGAGCAAGGATGTCCTGAAGACTATTTCTTCACAGGCCCTGCGCCTGCTCGGTCAAAAAAAACATTAACCAGTCTGCCTCCAGCCTTCGGTCGACCTGGGGCGGCGCATAACTTAAAAAACCTATGTACACAGCAGCCATAGTCACTATAAGCGATAAGGGGTCCGAGGGAAAACGGGAGGATCTGAGCGGCACGGAACTGAAAAAGATATTAAGTAAGGCCGGTTACCGTATCGCCGCCTATACCATCATCCCTGATGATCTAACCGTTATTGTCAATACCTTAGTGCGCTTGGTAGATGTGGGAAAAGCAGATATGATCGTGACCACAGGCGGTACAGGACTTTCCCCGCGAGATGTGACTCCGGAGGCCACGGCCATGGTTATTGAACGGGAAGTCCCGGGCATAGCCGAGGCCATGCGCGCCGCCAGCCTGCAAAAAACGCCGCATGCCATGCTCTCACGGGCCTTAGCCGGGATAAGGAAAGAGACCCTGATTATTAATCTGCCGGGCAGCCCGAAAGGCGCCCGTGAAAATCTAACCACCCTCCTGCCTGCTCTCCCCCATGCCCTGGCCAAGATCAAAGGCGATCCTTCGGAATGTGCCCGGTAGCCACTGTTTGATAATCATCAGCCCGGCTCAGGTGAAATGACCGCTGAAAGTGATGACCCAAACAGAAATACATAATGCATTACATTTAGTATTGTAATTATTTAATTGAAGTTACGTATATTTATATGTGGATTAAATTTTAATTAAAGTCACCGGACTATGCCGCCGATAAGAAAACCATAATATACAGCTTCCTGGGTTGTGCGTGATTTGAGCGTCGGCCGAGTCTAATAACTAAAAAAGTAAAAGCGATCCTCATCTGCGGCAGATGCCCGGTAATGGATGGCAAAACTTAAAAAGAGAGCACTTCGAGCTCGACAGCTCTAAACGGCATTCCGGGATAGACAAAAAGATAAGGTGGTCGGTCAACCTAACTACCTAACCCCGAACCCCCGGAGGGCGGAACCCCTCCGGGGCTTTTTATTTGGCAGATCAACCGGCAGTCTCAGGATGAAAAACCAGGCATTTCAGGATCAAGTCTTCCAGCAAAAGTTTAGGCGCTACCCCGCCGGATTTGAGGGCCATATCGACCCTAAGGAGTTCGGACATACACTGAACAAGGTGCTCAATTTGAAACCCCCTGGCCTGTTTTAAAAGCAAGAAAAGCGGGTACGGTGAAAGTTTTTCCAGCTCCTTAGGTATCTTTCCTTCTTTCTTAAGCCCCGGCAGTCCCTGCTGAATGCCTTGATACGTGACATCCCCTTTTCCCAAAAAATCCAGACTCGTATCCAACGCCCACCTGGCCAGGAGAAGGCGGCGAATCTGTCTGATGAGGGCAGCCAGTATCTGGAGCGGCACATAACCCTGGTCAAGGAGCAGACCCAGGGAAGAAAGGGCCTTCTCGGCATCCCGGTCACCGAATGCCCCGGTCAGTTCATAAATCGGCTCTTCCCTTTCCCGTTTCACTACCGCGTCAATATCTTTCAGGGTGATGGTCTTTCTTTCACCGCTGTAACTGACCAGTTTTTCTAATGCGGCGGCCAGGGAAGCCGGATTAAAACCTATCCTTTCGATAAGATCGGATGCTGCGCGCGGCTCCATGGCCTTTCCATGGCGTGTGAGTATATCCTTCATCAGGTCCTTGAGCACCGTATCCTGACTGCGTTTTGCCGCGGCGGTAATTCCTTTATCGACCGCGAAGCTCACAACCACACCCATCTTTTCTATCAGCCGGTAGAGAGATTTGCGTCTGTCCACAGTATCTGTAAGCAAGATCAGATGGTTGGAAGCCGGTATGCCTTTGGCCAGGGTCTCTTCCAGAATATCCCCTCCACCTCCGGCGGGGGCCGATTCTTCCTGCCCGGCCTGTATGGCGAAGTTAGTCACTTCATTCAGCCAGTTAATATCCTCCCCACTCTTTGGGGCGCTGAATATCTTTTCCCAGGTACTATCCGGTATCTTCTCCCATCCCCCGTCCCTGACATCCTCAATGGCCAGACCGGATGAGGAAATGGCCTGCACGAGGCTCCGAGCCGCCGCCTGAAGGTCGCCTTTTATAAAGTACTCACGGCTTTTAGCCAGAAGCGGGTCGGCCGTACTTTTGGAATGAAAGAGACGGGTGTCCTTTACCACAAAAACCTGCCTCCCGGGGAAAAGGGGCAGGGTCTGCAATTCCTCTACCAGACGATAGACGTCTTCATTAGCCCCGTCTATCACCCGGAGGTTGGTGCCGCGGTTTTTTTCAGGAAGGAGGGCGGCAATAAGCTCTTCATAGGCCGACTGGTAGAGATACCGTTCACCCCACAGGAGATAAACAGGCGCTACCTCGCCCTTTGCTATGGCCTTCAGCAGGCTTTTAAAGTTAGTTCTCTCGTAAGCCGGCATTTTTATAAAGCCTTCCCGCTCCATCCAGAAAACCGGGGTTTTCGGATGGAAACCAGTTATTCGTTATTGGCCGGTGACTAATGACCAATGTAAAAGTCTTCGGGAGATTAGCACAACAGGTTGAATAAAGTCAATTTCCCCGGTTCTTATCGCATAGGTAGGGATAGATATACTTATTAGATAGTCCGGATCGCAGTTGTCAAAAGGCAGGTAATGTGCTTAAATGTTACAATAAAAAAGATATGCTGGAGGGCCTATGGACAAAATTCAAAAAGTGGAGACCAAGGAAGACGCCTTAAGGCTTTTGAACATCGCCCTGGAGCACGAATGGGCCGTAAGCTTTGAATATACGATCCATGCCTACTCCATGCCGAAGGGCAAGTTTTTCTATGAAGACCCCATCATGAAGAATAGAACTGATGTCCGCGCCCAGATGATTCAAATCGGCATCGATGAGATGTACCATTCCCTTCAGCTTGCCGTCATTATTGCCCAGATGGGAGGGGTTCCCTCTTTTAAAACCGATGAGGTCATGCGCTACCCTCGAATTATGGATAACCTTAAAAGAGACAAAATGACGGAAGACCTGGTTACGAACCTCTACCAGTCGGCAGAGTTTTCCGAGGGCGCTTTTCCCAAGATTCAGAACATGGTCCTGAATATCTCTTATGATGAGGTGCGCCACTCGAACCAGTTTGCGGCCATGATGGACGCCCTGAAGGCGCAGGGAGCTGAAGATGCCCCCTGCTACCCATCAAACCCGGAAAATATCAACCGGGAAGAAGTACAGCTTCTCCATGAAATCATGCGCCTGGAAAATGAACTCACGCACCGCTACTTAAAGTACGTGTTTCTTTTCAGTGAGCACCAGGATCTCAGTCAGCGCCTCTTTAAAAACTCCATCGATCACATGAGGCACTGGGATAAAAACTCCGGCACCTTAATCAAATGGGGAGATGTAATTCAGATCGAAAATGCCAAAAAGGATGCAAACGGAGTAGAAATCAGTAAAAACCCCATGCCTTCTGTCTATCCAGGGGAAGACCGGCTTTCTGTCCTGGAAGCTCTCATCCCGGCCGAAGAAACCCTGATTGCCAGGTACGAAAGGCTTATCTCCCTGGTCCCTGATGGCGAGATCAAAGATCAGCTCAGGCTTCACCTGGGCCTTAATAGAGAACACCTCTTTACCCAGAACTGGCTCCTCAAAAACGTCCAAAAGATAAAGGGACTGAAATAGTTGGCTTTTTCGTATTGGACCAGATTTGCACCAGAAAGGAGGCGGTGAATATGCAGATAAAAACAAAAACGACCGCGGGCAGGGCCACTTTCTCATTAAAATGTTTTAAGGCCAGCACGCTGCCCAGACCGGCATTTTGCATGCCGACTTCAATGGATAAGGCCCGTTTTTTCAGGATATCAAAACCGAATGTCTTTCCTGTCATGTAGCCCAAGAACAGCCCCAAGAGATTCAACAAAATCGCCGCCATAAAAATCCAGGTGTTTACTTTCATAAGGTATTCTTTGTTAAGGGCTACGACCAGCGCGCAGATAAAGGCTATGAATGTGGTGGAAATTGCGGGGAAGACTTTGGACAGGTACTCCACTTTGCCAGAGAAAATGCCTTTTACGGTTATGCCCAAAAAAAGTGGAATAACCACCATGTTGAAAACGCTGACCAACATCTCCCAAAAGGGGATTTCCAGTATGGTATGGGCTAAGAGCAGGGTTAAAAGTGGGGTAAGGACCGGCGCTAGGAGGGTGGATACAGTGGTCAACGATACCGAATAGGCGACATCGGCACCGGCGAGATAGCTCAGTACGTTACTGGCCATGGCCCCCGGCGCCGATCCGGTCAAAATCAGGCCCAGGGAAAACTCTTTTGATAATGAAAAAAGCCTGGCAACGAAAAAAGCCGATAGCGGCATGATCGTAAATTGAGCAGCCGTGCCAATAACCACTACCTTGATGTTTTTAAAGATATTCACGAAGTCTATGGGTTTTAAGACCATTCCGATGCCGAACATGGTTATGGCAAAGAATAGCTCCATGTGTTTCTTCAATGGGATGAAGACGGCCGGAAAATAGAAGGCGGCTACGCCGGCCAGGACAATCCAGAGGACAAACAGGCGATTGAAGATGTTAAGTATTCGATTCAAGGGTTGATTCCTTTTTACTGGATAGGAATTAAGTCGGGATAGGTCCGGTGAGCTGCCAAACGTTTCCTGATCGGATAGGAAAAATTCTAAGGGCGTCTAATCTGTTCTGACGAGGCATAGGGCTTCCTATCATAGACTTGTATTCCTGTAAAGCGAAAGATTTAAGGACATCCCGCCCCTTTTTGTGTCCCAGGTGTATCGACGGATTCCCGGCGACGGTCAAGGGGTTAATCCGCGCAACTTCGGGTTAAAGCTTCATCGACATAATGACGAAAGAAAGAAAAAGACTGGCAACGGAAAGGATTACGACTGTGGGGACAGACAACATTATATTTTTAGAGGTTATTGAGTGGTTTGACGAAACCGGCAAGGCAATGGTCCACAGGATTCCCGAGAAGGGCTCCGGAGAAATAAAGTATGGAGCCCAACTCATTGTAAGAGAGAGCCAATCCGCCGTTTTCTTCTATAACGGGAAGGCCTACGATGCATTTCGGCCCGGTCGGCATACACTTGCTACCGGTAATATTCCTATCATCACCAAGGTGCTAAGCCTGCCCTGGGGTTTGACCAGCCCGCTCAGGGCCGAGGTCTATTTCGTAAACATGAAGGTCTTTCCAAACCTGAAGTGGGGAACAAGGGATCCGGTAGCCTTCAAGGATTCCGAGTTGGGATTGATTCGCCTCCGGGCCTTCGGGGTCTTTAATATCAGGGTCATCCAGCCCGTCCTTTTTATCAATACCCTGGTAGGAACCCAGCACATTTATACCACCGAAGAAATCGAAGAATATCTGAGCCGGGTAATCGTTTCACGCTTTAATGATTACCTGGGAGAGAATCTTGATTCTATGCTTAAGCTGCCCGGACAATACGATTCCATATCGGAAGGGCTCAAAAGACGTTTGCAGCAGGATTTGAGCCACTACGGCCTTGGGCTTTCAGACCTTTATATCAATTCTATTACCCCGCCGCCGGAGGTCCAACAGGCCATAGACGATAAAAGCCGGCTGGGCGTGTTCGACGACTTGAACCAACTGTTAAAGATGAAAGCGGCCATGGCGATGGAAAGCGCAGCGACGTCACAAGGCGAGGCAGGAGCGGGTCTGGGGATGGGTCTCGGTTTCATTATGCCAGGCATGTTCGCGGATATTCTGAGAAACGGACAGGCCCCAAAGGAGCAGGATGCCTTTAGATGTCCTGATTGCCGGAACTCCGTGGCCGGCGACGCAAAATTCTGTCCTTCCTGCGGTCACCAGTTACTCGTTTTCCAGCAGTGTGCGGGGTGCGGCAAAAACCTGCCTCCCCACGCCGGGTTCTGCCCGCGCTGTGGAAGGTCGGTGGAAGAAAAGCCTGTCCCCCAGAAATGCCGTCATTGTGAGACAGAAAATTTGCCCGATTCCATCTACTGCAATCAGTGCGGTGAAAAACTTTAGAAAGCCCTAAGAATTGCTGAAAATCGCACACCAATGCCCGCAGTGCGGTGCCCCTGCTACCCTGGAGGAGACTGACCGGATTTTCTCCTGTTCTTTTTGTCGGGTGAAATTATACCTGCTCCCCCAGGGTCATTTCAGATACTGTTTGTCCCCTGCCCCATCGTCCGGAAAGGATGTCATTTTTGTGCCGTACTGGCGTTTCCGGGGCATGCTTTTTTCCTGTGAGCCATACCGGGTGTGCCAGAGAGTAGTCGATACCACTCTTTTGGCCTTGAATGACGCATCGTTGCCCGTCTCCCTCGGGCTCCGGCCGCAGGCCCTGAAACTAAGCTTTGCCGAGGCTATGGAGGATGCAAGATTCCTAAGACCGCATCTCTCATTCGCACAGTTCTTCTCAGGGGTGAGCGGGCCGGAGATGTTGGCTGATGACCTGGCGCAGACATGCACCGAGTTTCACCGGGCGTTCATCGGTGAGGTAGGAAGCCTGGTTTACTCCCCGATTTTTATTCATAATAATGTCATTTATGACGCGATCCTCGATAGACCCATTGCGACGGATGCCGGGAATGTGGCCGACGATGAGCGTTTCTCCTTTGAAGAGAGGCCGGTTTGGAGGATAAAGTTTCTTCCTACCTTATGTCCCAATTGCGGGTGGACTCTTGCGGGCGAGAGGGAAAGCTGGGCGCTCCATTGCAGCAATTGTGATTCTGTGTGGGGGATCTTCGGGCAAGACCTGAGGAAGATAGACTTCGGGGTCGTCTCCGATGAAGGAAATGTTGAAAGCGCCATATACTTGCCGTTCTGGAGGATAAAATCCAGGGTGGAAGGGCTTAGCTTACAATCCTATGCCGATCTGGTGCGGCTTGCTAATCTGCCAAAGGCCATAAGGAAGGAATGGGATAATCTTGACTTCTACTTCTGGTCTCCGGCTTTCAAGATTCAACCCGCACATTTCCTGAGGCTGGCCCGGCAAATGACTCTTTCTCAGCCCACGAAGAATCTCGAAAGACACCTCCCCAAGTCCCAGCTATACCCTATTACACTGCCCATGAGCGATGCCGCGGACGGCCTGAAAGTCGTGTTGGCGCAAACCGCCATGGACAAGAAAAGTCTTTTCCCCAGGCTCGGGGAAATTCACATTCAGGCGGAGGAATTTCTGTTGGTCTACTTCCCCTTTGCGGCAAATTCCACTGAGTTCATCCAGCCACAGCTTCAGTACAGCATCCAGAGGAGCGCCCTCAGTTTTGCGAGAACCCTTTAGTTGTCCTGACCGCGGGCGGCCATTTCCGGCCTGCGGCCCGATAGGCTCTGTGAAGCGCCCCGTGCGGACCCGCCTGCGGGGTGCCGTGGGGAGGGCGGGAGAAAAGCCCGCCCTTACGCGATTATTGGGCAGTGCTTATTCGTTAATCACTTCTCAACTATTGGAGTAGGTTCCCTATTCTGTAGCCTTCGCTCTTTCTTCATGAGACATATCCGCCAATCGCTTGATTTCATTCACATCGAGACCTAATCCTTCGGCTACGCGTCGGCCGTACTCCTCGTCTGCCTTATAGAACAAGGCGGTTTGGCGCATTTGGATGCGTTTCTGCGCCTTAGCCAGGTGATCCACAATGTTCCCGGTAAGGTGCTCCCGATCTTTGTCTGACATGACTTTACGGTAAAGGGTACCAGCCTGCACAAAGTCGTCATTTGGATAGGTGAATGGGTAACGACCAGCCTGGCCGGAAACCTCAAAAGGAGGCTCGCCTGCCGTCAGGTCCGGCTCTGGTCCACCGAAGCTATTGGGCCAGTAGTTGGGTCCACCACCTCCGTTGGTGTCAACACGCATGAATCCGTCACGTTGGTAACTATTTTCCTGGGCACATTTGGGCGCATTGACTGGAATCAGGTGATAGTTGGGGCCAAGTCTGTGAAGGTGGGTATCATGGTAGGAAAAAACCCTTGCTTGCAGCATCTTATCCGGTGAGATGGCGATACCGGGAACCACGTTTCCCGGGCAGAAAGCCGCCTGTTCCACTTCTGCAAAATAATTAACCGGGTTGCGGTTCAGAACCAGCTTTCCAATCTTGATAGGAGGGACTTCTCCATGCGGCCAGACTTTGGTGATGTCAAAGATATCCCAAGGAAAATCCTTGGCCTTCTCCGGTGTCAGAATCTGCATCTCAAGAGTCCAGGAAGGATAGTCTCCCCGTTCGATAGCTTCATACAGGTCACGGGTGGCGTGATTCGGATCCTCGCCGCACATTCTCTTCGCTTCCTCCCGGGTCAGATTCTTGATGCCCTGATCCGTTTTGAAATGGTACTGTACCCAGAAGTATTCCCCCTTGTCATTGTACCACTTGAACGTGTGGCTGCTATAGCCGTTCATGTGCCGATAGGCGCCTGGTGTTCCCCTGTCGGAGAAAAGGATTGTAACTTGATGAATGGATTCGGGTGTCAGGGATAAAAAGTCCCAAAACATGTCCGGATCTGGTAGATTGTTCGCAGGGATCCGCTTTTGGGTGTGGATGAAATCAGGAAACTTGAGCGGATCGCGGATAAAGAATACGGGTGTATTGTTCCCCACTAAGTCATAATTGCCTTCCTCCGTGTAGAATTTGACTGCAAAGCCGCGTGGATCTCGTGCAGCATCGGCCGAACCCCGCTCACCACCAACAGTGGAAAACCGTACGAAGACCTCGGTACTCTTGCCCACTTTCGAAAGAAATCTCGCTTTGGTGTACCTGGTCACATCAGTAGTAACCTCAAAATAGCCGTGCGCCCCCGCTCCTTTTGCGTGCACTACTCGTTCGGGAATACGCTCACGGTCGAAGTGTGCCAGTTTCTCCAGCAAATGAATATCCTGCATGAGTATAGGCCCACGTTCACCTGCGGTGAGACTGTTCTGGTCGTCAGCCACTGGGATACCGAAAGCTGTGGTTAACCTCTTTTTGTCCTCCTTCATTGTTAGCCTCCTTTATAAACAATTGGTTAGACTTCGGTCAACGGCCCTTTCTATGGGCCAAAGCGCAGCGGAACGAGCATCCTTCTCCAAGCTGATGTTCGGCACGGGTTCTTAAATTATGACGCCCTAAGTAATGACTCTTCAACCGTTTGAGGAACTTGGATGTGAACGAAATAGGAAGAGGGGTATAAATAATCCTCTCCACTTTCATCAATAATTCGAATATCCCCTTCGGCAGCAGCATCTTCATCTGGAAGCACACGATAAATTTTATGGAGTTCTAATGATGCCGGATAATCTATGTTATTGATACAAACCACAAATCCCGGTAAAGCCTGTTTTGATTTTTTCATAGCTTACTCCAAATACCTTTTGCGTTTAATTTCTTTTTTTTATCTTCTGCATGGTCCATAATTGTCAGACCGCTTCTATATGTCTTGCAATGGATGGGAGCAGTATCAAAAGGTATTGAATTTGTGCGATCATCTTTAATCAAACAAACAGGCTTATTAAGTGAGGTACGAACTCCTAGTTCGAAAAAGACATTTGCATTAAGTGTTGATATATCACATAGGACAATTGCAGCAGATATTAATTTTGAGATAATGTCTGCATGAATAATTTCTGAAGCCTCAGAACTAGGTGGAATAGGTTCCATTCCTGCTTCATTGACCGTAGGTGTGAGTAGGTAGTCAAGCACATTTTTAAAATGATTGGGATTATTGTAGAGGGGTAACAGCTCTTCAGGAGTTGTAATGGGCATAATTATAAAACAATTCATATACTATTTCCCCTCCTCTTAATTCTTACTATCAAGAAGCATAATAACATGTGGGTCACGCGCCGAGGTCACGAGGTCGCGTGAACGCAGTTGTGTACGCCCGGCATGGGCGTGAGCTTAAGGGGTGTAAGTCCCCCCTGTACGTTCACCCTGTTAAATAGGGTTCCCTGGGGGGAATTTAACAGGGTGAACCCTGCCTAGTTAGTGATACGTTAGCAGAAGTACCAGCCGAAGGCAAGGGCGGAATCGTGAGAGACCGTCGAAGGGTTCGAAGCGCAGCGGAGACCACGAGCCAACGGCGAGAGCGACCGTAGGGAGCGGTAACCCGGAGCGCAAAGCTATGAGCCGACGAACAGACAAAATCGTCAGGATGAACGATCTTGAACAGCTTTGCTGGCCCGAAGGGCGAGCCACAGGACGTGGCGAGTAAACGGCATACCAGGCCCAGTCTCCGGGCAAGTCAGCACAACGTGACGAAGCTCCGGGGTTCGGGAGATAGAGTAACTGCCGTCCGCCTCAAGAGGATGTCCTGCTTATTCACAATTCGTCAAGCACGTTCTGCATGAACGTCCCGCCAGTCCTTAGGTATTGCCATCAACCGTGACAGTTCTGCATTCCGAATCTCCGCATGTGGAGCAACATCGGCTCTGGCCAGTGGTGGCCGAGAGCCACTGCTCGATCGGCTTTCCGGCAATCCAGATACGATTTGACTGGAGCGGATCCTTGGAAAACGTAGAAGGATTGAGAGCTGTTTTCTCGAGAACGACGTCTATGTCCAGTTCCTTCAGGGAACGCCTTAGCTTTTGGAACCCATCCTCTATCGCTGTTTCGGTTGCGCCACAGCGATCACATGTTTGGCCCCGTTCGTCCACGAGACGTTGCCAACGAATCTGAAGTACGTTCATCTTGCTTTCTCCGATCGCCTTTTGTTCACGGGGGATGTGCAACTGACCAGAAGTCCAAGGAAAATCAGCAAACCGATATACTGTTCCATCTTTTTCCCTCTCAGCCAACGGCCCATCTGAGCTGCGGCCCTTGGGCTGTCTGCTCGAGCGGATTGTTCCCGACGCGCGAATCAGCGCGCGAGGGAACGATTTTATTCCGCGAGAGCACAGCCCGGCTGGATTGATTTGTTCGGGCTTTAATAGAATTTTGCTTCAATGTCAGCCAGCAGATACAAAACATCACCAGGACCAATAAAGCCTCTGCCAGAGGAATTTGGGAAAATTGGCGTGTCTTGTAGGGTAAGTACGATTTCAAGCGCTCCCCACTTTGCAGGTCGTTTTGGCTCTCCGTGCTGGAAGTTGAAATTCCCATTATGAGCAGCAGCGTTTCTGCAATGACGGTGGAACTCCCAGAGTGGATCTTGGCTATGGTCGGACTTTGTAACTTCCCAAGACACAATTAGCAAGGCTCCCGCAGTCATTTTGTTATAGGTTTCAACCGGATATTGATGCTTCGAAAATATTTCATTTGCTAAACGCACTGTATCTACTTTTACTCCTTCTCGCAAACGTGAGACCAACCTTTGGACACCGATAATCGGTGCCGATTGTGAGCGCAGTACCGCTTGTATGTGATCCCTGTATCCCTCCCTGATTCCGTCACTGAGCATTTTCTCCATTTCAAGTGAGGACAGCCGACTGTTTTGGTGTCTACCTCTAAGCTTTTCCCATTCCTCTCGAAGCCCTCGGCTTACCAAATCTAGGAGGCCATGTACCTGAGCAACGTAAGCCACAACCAGCCCATAGAACGGTTTCTGCGGATCAAATGTTAACTTAGGATCGAAAAAGTCCATTTTCTTTTAGGCCCGAACTCCAAAGCTAAGGGGCGCGGCGGCCTTATGCCGCGTCCCTCTTGAACGAATTGTGTACGCCCGGCATGGGCGTGAGCTTATGGGGTGTAAGTCCCCCCTGTACGTTTACCCTGTTAAATAGGGTTCCCTGGGGGGAATTTAACAGGGTGAACCCTGCCTACTTAGTGATACGTTAGCAGAAGTACTAGCCGAAGGCAAGGGCGGAATCGTGAGAGACCGTCTGAAGGGTCCAGAGCGTAGCGGAGACCACGAGCCAACGGCGAGAGCGACCGCAGGGAGCGGTAACCCGGACTGCAAAGCTATGAGTCAAGCCTGCCCCGGACTTGATCCGGGGAACAGACAAAATCGTCAGGATAAACAATTTTGAACAGATTTGCTGGCCCGAAGGGCGAGCCACAGGACGTGGCGAGTAAATGGCGTACAAAGCCAACTATCCGGGCAAGTCAGCATAACATGACGAAGCCCCGGGGTTCGGGAGATAGAGTAACTGCCGTCCGCCCCAAGCGGATGTCCTGCTTATTCACAATTCGTCAAGCACGTTCTGCATGAACGTTATATCTTAGGCCAACCAGTCCACGTAACTCCTACAGCTGCCATTCGCCGGCATGCAGAACCACGCGCGCGTCGCCATGATGCTTACTGCCATTCCTGCTACGACGGACTGAAGCCAAGTTGTCGCGAAGGACAACTTCCATCCACGGGTTGGTACCAATTGACGCTTTGCCCCACCAAATCCGTGGTGGCAGGATAATATCGCCATCGTATGGGTCGCCGACAGCCACGTGCCGTTGTGATAAGACTGACAATGCGGAAAGCGCACAAACAAATGCGGCACGGTCTTCATGGTTGATGAATGTGCAAAGCTCGCACGAAGGTTTCCGTCCAGGAAGGAGACTGCCCATAAGTTGAAGTAACCGCCCGCTCTGAACCACAAGACCTCTCCAATACGCATCGGATGCATTGCGGCGAAGACTCGGAAGCTCTGCCTCAGGGACGCCAGCGGCGAGGAACATGTTCGGGAACGCTTCTACGATACAACGTTCGTGAATCGCCTGGTAGTGCGCCGCTGCATCGACTGCACATTCAGTGAGCACGATTTCAGCCAGTTCGGTAGCGTGAGCGTGTAACTGCTGACCAACTGGCGAGTTGGTTTGACCAGGTTTGCCTCGCTTCTGGAGAACACTCCGAGAAAGAAGAGCCTCTGCTGCGCGATAGTGCGAGATGCGCTGAAGGCCACGAACGAGGGGACCGTCAATCGCCACAGCGAGCAATTGAGCGCTACCGACGAGTGCACGTATATCCCTGCGCCGGTCAACACTTCCTGTCCGTGTGCGTACGAACGAGATCTTCATAGAATTGGTGTCCCAACTCAGCAGACAAAGACCCGTCGTCGCCGATTTCGCAGAAAAGCCTACATCGATTCCGAGGACGACTCCAGAAACGGGTGGCTTGGCAATGGTGTTCATGTTCGACTCTCTCAGCAGCCCAACGACGGCACTCAGGCGCGTGGGACACGCGGCGCAGTCGCGGGTACCATGTCGCTTGCAGTGCTTGGTTCGGCAATCTCTGCTTTCGTTTTTGCCTGCTCAAGAGAGGCGATGTCCTTCATGAACTCGTGGAAGGGCTTAACGGCCGTCACGAAGCACACCCCCGGCAGGCTCTCGCCGGTGATCCTGTTGGGAATGTAGGCAGATACAATTCCGATCACATAAACTTGGCTGTCGATCATTGTGAATGTCGGCCCGCCGCTTACACCATTGATGGCTACGCCATCAACAAGATAGGCATTGGCCGAGTTCAGGTAACAACTGACGTGACCGTTGAAGAATGAAAACTCGTCAGGGGCGATTGCGGGGTAGCCCGCCCAAGCTATTTCATTGCCTGGCCGAAGGTACTTGTCTTCCGGTGCGAGGGTCAGCAGGTTGCCGTCGACGTCAAGATCGCCCTTCATGAACATGACGATCGCAGCGTCGTTTGTGGGATTTGGGAGGATATACCGATCAGGTACTCGGAGGAGGATCGTCCTGTTTGTGAAGGTGTGAAGCAGTTTGATTGGTTCCTCCCACGAGAAGGCGTGTTCAATCACGTGGTATGCCGTGGCGACACCGCAGACCCCTTGTTCGCGAAGGGTGATGAGGAATCCAGTCCCGGAGCCTTGCGGGGTAATGATCTTGAATGTGAACTTGCGAACCTCATCCAATGCCTGGGACCATTCCATCGTCTGAATCTCCTTTCCGGCCGAACATTATATATTATATCGACTCGACTTTTTTCATCAAAACTCGCATATAAAAGCGATGATACTACAATTTGGCAAACAGTACAATAAAAGGTACTATCCTTAAATATCAACTAGATAAGCCGATAGCATAAAATCCAGAAGTCTATTTTTCGTGGTCAGAGGCGGGACGGTACTAATTGAAGCTCCCCACAGTCCACCTGGGGCGGACGGGGAATCTCCGTATGCAAGGTAAAATGCATCGTATTCGCTCGCTATGCATGTTCAGCCTGGCTTTTTCGTATTGGACCAGATTTGTACCAGAAAGTATGCGCTGAATATACAGGTAAAAACAAAAATGACCGGGGGTAGCCCTAAACAGGCTACAGGCTCCGGCAGACCCGGCCAAAGGCGCCCCGTATGCCCGACCCCCAGAAGACGGTGGCCTGCTTATAGTCGACGAACCAGTAGCCGCCCAGTTTGCGCTGATCGGCCAGAATGATGAAAGGCTGCAACTTGGAGAAACAGGGATGCAGATGGAGACCGTTTCCGCTCGGCGCGGGCTCCATAAGCGATAAAGCCTCTTCCATGGTCGGCAGCCGCCAGTCATTGAACCGGGCGAAATTCCGCCCATTCAATTCCGCCACATATCTCCGGATGCTGGGCATGGCGGCGATATCGCATCCGCCCCGTTGCCACTGGATGCCGGTCTTCAAATCCGTCACCGTGAGGCCGTCGCCGTTGTCGACGAGGTGATTGGCAAACCCCCCGGACGTATTGTGGTGGCTGTCGTAGAACCCGTTCCGGCGTATGATGTCCGGCACCTCATCTTCGCTGATAACGGCCGGTTCAGACCGCAGCGTTACCGGCTCGATTGCAGGCTGCGGTTCGTCTTTTCCCGGAAGGCCTGTTTCCAGTGTCTCCTCCACCAATTCGCTCTCCAGAGGGATCACCTTTGACGCATCGTGGGCCTCAATGACATTGGCCTGCAGCCAGCTTCGCAAGGCGTCGTCAATGGCATAACTCCGGTCGGTTTCGCCTCTGCCCTGACTGGCCACGCAGGCGTCGACCATGTCCTGGGGGGCGTCGATCCGGGCCAGGATCCGGGCATGCTTCACCCCGCGCTCCATCAGAAGAAGCTGTGGAGGCGTTTTCCAGCCGTCGATGTAAAAATAGTAGTACCGTTCCTTGTTGCTGCGGACGTGTATCTTGCCGCCCCAGCTTTCGAAAATGCCGAAGGTATCCGCCGGGGTGATGTCCCAATTAATGCTCAATGGCTCGTCACTGCTTAACCCAAGTTTTTCGCGAATACCCATATCGTATACCCCCTTTTTATGATAAAAAATTTCGAGAGATTGGCCCTAAGTATTTCTTTATAATATGCGATGAGCTATTTCATTCTAACCCATCACTCATTTGTTATTAAATTAATCCTGGCCAGTACCTGTGTCAAGCTTTTGAAACCTATACCCTTCCCTTTCTCTTTACCGGTTATTGAATCAATTGAAATAACCAAAAAATTAGGATATAGAGATCATACCGACCGCGCACAACGCATCTCGAGAACCGGAATCAATCTCGAAATGCTGTGTTTTTTATAGAAGGGACCTGTAAACATGACCACTATTGATGCCAAGCCTACATCCAACTTTATCCGTAATATCATCGAAGAAGACCTGAAGGCCAACAAGAACCAGGGCCGGGTCCACACCCGGTTCCCGCCGGAGCCGAACGGCTATCTGCACATCGGACACGCTAAGTCTATCTGCCTCAATTTCGGTCTGGCCGCCGAATACAAAGGTCTTTGCAATCTGCGCTTCGATGACACCAATCCCACCAAGGAGGAAGTTGAATACGTAGAATCGATCAAGGCAGACGTCCGGTGGCTGGGGTTTGATTGGGGTGACCGGCTGTTCTACGCCTCAGACTATTTTGAACAACTCTACCGATACGCCGTGCAGTTAATTACGGCCGGCAAGGCGTATGTCTGCGACCTGAGCCCAGAGGATATCCGGGAGTACCGGGGTACTTTGACTGCGCCCGGCAAGGACAGCCCGTATCGAACACGTCCGGTCGAAGAAAACCTGGATTTATTTGAGCGCATGCGGGCCGGTGAATTCGAGGACGGCTCCCGGGTTCTTCGGGCCAAAATCGACATGGCCTCCGGCAACTTAAACATGCGGGACCCGGTCATGTACCGTATTCTACGGGCCGCACACCACCGGACCGGCGATAAGTGGCGCATTTATCCGATGTACGACTTTGCCCACTGTTTTTCGGATTCCATCGAGGGGATCACCCATTCCATCTGTACTCTGGAATTTGAAGACCATCGGCCGCTCTATGACTGGTTCCTCGATCAATCAGGCGTCCATCACCCGCAGCAGATCGAGTTTGCCCGCCTTAATCTCAGCTACACCGTGCTCAGTAAGCGAAAGCTCGTGCAATTGGTGGAAGGGGGCTATGTCACCGGCTGGGACGATCCTCGGATGCCTACACTGGCGGGCTTGCGGAGACGCGGCTATACGCCCGAGTCCATCCAAGACTTTTGTGAACGCATCGGGGTAGCCAAGAGGGATAGCATAGTTGATATGGCCCTGCTCGAACACTGCCTCCGCGAAGATTTAAACAAACGCGCCCCGCGGGTCATGGGGGTATTGCGGCCACTCCGGGTGGTCATTGACAACTACCCGGAAGGCCGGGTGGAAGAACTGGAGGCCGTGAACAACCCGGAGGATCCCGGCATGGGATCACGCAGGGTCCCTTTTTCACGCGTGCTGTATATTGAACAAGAGGACTTTCGTGAAGACCCACCCAAAAAATTCTACCGTCTGGCCCCGGGCCGGGAGGTGCGGTTGCGTTACGCGTACTTTATCACCTGTGTGGGGGTGGTTAAAGATGAACAGACCGGAGAAGTCGTGGAACTGCACTGCACCTACGACCCAGAGACGCGGGGCGGGGACTCTCCGGACGGGCGCAAGGTCAAGGCCACGCTGCACTGGGTCTCGGCTGCCCACGCGCTGGAGGCCGAGGTGCGCTTATATGACCATCTCTTTGTAAAGGCAACCCCAGGCGAGGATAAGGATGGGGCTGATTTTAAAACCTATCTCAATCCTGATTCATTGGAGACGTTAACGTCATGCCGGGTGGAGCCGAGCCTGGCCAATGCCGCACCGGGCAGTCGATACCAGTTCGAGCGGCAGGGCTATTTCTGTGTGGACCCCGACTCTTCTCATGAAAAACTCGTATTCAACCGCACCGTGCCCTTACGTGATTCCTGGGCCAAGGTAGAAAAGGCGCAGAAGTAGCGGTCTCGATAATAAGACTTTCTTGACCTTTGCCAATATAGGGATGTCGCCTAAGTATATGAATCAGTTAGAAGGCCGGGTCAGGAAGATGTTATCGGTGGGGTCTTCTTTTTGGATTGCTACTTTTCCATTTATTCTTAAGGACGTGTGACATGCTTCAACAGCTTTGGCTGGGTCGCATACGCAGACCAAGGCTTGATCTTCTTTAGCGATGGGCCAAGAGTGCGTTCTGCAACCTCCGTGTCGTGGGCAGCCTGAGCGCGCAACCAATAGCCGTTGGATAGACCAAAGAACCGACACAACCGTAAATCAGTATCAGCTGTGATCGCACGCTTACCTTTGACAATCTCACTGATACGCTGAGCGGGAACGCCAATTTCCTTGGCTAAACGGTACTGGCTAAGACCCATAGGTTTTAGAAATTCTTCCAAGAGGATCTCGCCGGGAGTAATAGGTTCGAGCTTGCTCATAATGGATTCTCCTTAGTGGTAATCGACGATTTCCACATTTTCTGCACCTGCATCCGTCCAACGAAAGCAGACACGCCACTGATCGTTGATACGAATGCTGTATTGACCGGAACGATCACCCTTGAGTGCTTCAAGGTGATTGCCGGGTGGCACCCTCAGATCATCAAGTTGACCGGCGATCTCGATCTGTCTAAGCTTACGCCGCGCCACCTTAGCGATATTCACAAACTGCCTGACACGCCGGCCTTTTGAGAGCGCTTCGGTGTATTCACACTTGAATGATCTGATCATGTCGTCACATAATAACGCATCTCGTGAATAACGTCAAGCGTGATTATAGAGGCCCGATCGGGATAGAGATTTAAAAATCCCAGGGTCCGCAAAAGACTAAAGTGATATGATCTTCTCAATCAAGCACGTAGAGAATTGCATTATTTTATGACTGTCCCCAATTTCCTTGTCCTCTTTTTCTCTGTTAAATAGCCGGATACGTATTTATGTATAATGCTGGATATGAGTGTTTGGTAAGGAATGCCCTCTTGAGCAGCAATGACCTGTACCTGATCCAGATCCTTGGATGACATCCGGATATTTATTCTCTTATCTTTTTGAAGTGTATTCTTTGCATATTCACGGAGTTTTATTATTTCCTGCTTTTGATTTTTTACAGTCCGCCATTCTCCACGTTCATATGATTCTAAAATATCTTTCTCTTCAGCGTCTAAGATCGTCTTTTTCATTTTTATGACCTCACATATTTCTTTGTAGCTTTTCGGCTGGGAATAATGGTTTTTAAAAATATCTCTTCGCTTTCCTGTATATAAGGAACGAGGTAAGCATAATTATCAATGCTGACTATTGCAATTTTCTGACCCGTGAAAGCCTTTTGGGGACGTCCATAAATAAGTAAATAATAGTCATTTAATCAGATGATGGTTATTTTGTTTGGCTATACGCTCTCCCCGGCTTACAGCATATCCCACGGCTGGCTGGGTCATACCAAGACGTCTGGCCAAATCCGTCAACCCATAGCCTAGTTCCCGCACCGCCCAATAACAAAACAAACTCCTGGCTTCTACCCGCGTCTTTTGCCGGCCTTTGTTATAGATATCCTCCGGTCCTATCCGGTATATCTCACTAACTTTTCGTTCCACGGTCTTTAAATCGTATCCCAGGCTTTTCAGTTCATAATAACGATTATACTTTTCATCAGCTTCCGCCAGTATCTCCATTACAAAATCGGTCTCCCCCAATATGCGCTGATCTCCCTTAACACGATCCCGGCCTCTTAACCGCCTCTTTTTTACCTCTGCCCACCCACCAAGACTTCGAATTAATCCCCCGCTCATCAGTTCCGGCCGACGGCCTTGATCCCGAGCTTCTTCTATATAGGAAAGGTAACTCCTTCTCGCCTCACCAATATTCTTGCCAAAATAGGACAGTACATATTTTGTATCCTGCCATGGGCGCCTAACCTTGCCCATCAACACGCTATGTCCACAGTATTTATATTTGTTAAGATCACCCAGTTCAGAAACCAACCCTGCCCTTAATGGATTTAAATGTATATAGCGAACCAATTCCTGTAAGTAAACGTCTTCCTGGCAGATAATCGATTTGTAGCGGTTTTGGAAAAGCTGCCCGTGCCGATTGTACCTGCGGTTAAAGCTGACTGCATATCCGGTAAGCAGTCTTCGCATTAGAGTGGAGAGACCTACCTTACCGGTTTGAAACAGGAAATGGGCATGGTTAGGCAACAGTGCCCATGCGTAACAGGCCGTTTGGGTTTCAGGCAGGAGGATAGCCAGTCGCCCCAGAAAATTATCGCGATCTTTATTATCTTTAAATATGTTTCGACGCTCTATTCCTCGGATAATAACATGATGTAATACGCCGGGCGCATCCAGGCGGGCTAATCTTGGCATGAACGGTTAAATAGCATTATATTAATCTGGTGTCAATTTATTTATTTATGGACGTCCCCTAAAGTCCTAAACTGCGCTCCGGGAAAAGCCAACCACGTTACCTGGCGTCGGCTGCAGGCGGATAGTTAGCCCCTATCCTATCGATGCGATACAGCAAGTCCTCTCAGCGTGACGTTTTTGGTTCGTAATTACAATAGGAGCGAATTCCACATACCTCGCACCGGGGGCGCTTTGCCAGGCAAATGCCTTCACGTATGCCAAAACTCTCAGGGCTGACTTGCCCATATACTACAAAGACGGCGTCAATATAGCGTATCGGGTGTCCGGTTGCCTTCGCAAATGCTTGCCCTTCGAATATCGTCTCCGTCAGTTGCTTGTCTGTGACTTTCTCACTCTGGATCAGTCCTAATCTATAAAAGATGCGCTGTATAACGCGGTCAGGTTTTAGAACAGGCATACCTATGTCTGTGAGGAAATGGTATGAAGTAACTCGTCCCAAATGCGAGAACGGTGAACGCATCAACACAGCTCGAAGCCGCAAGAGATTATCGAGGGACTGCCTCGGAGAGAAGGAATCAATATATTTTTGAAAGGAGCCATACTTCTGTACCATGGCCTTGACTGCTCGTGCGTTATTGATGCACGCTGATATTTTACCTGCATGTCTAATCATTCTGGGATCGTTAAGAATTTCGTTGACCTTACTCTCCGTGTATCCTGATACTGTTTCATAATCTGGAAAGTGGCTGCGAATAGTGGGGAGTTTCGAGGAGACAACATCCGCCCGCATACCTGCATAGAAAGGAATAGCAACTAAGAGATCATAATAGTCACCATCCGAAAAGATCTTTTGCTCAAAAGTCTTGAAAACGTCCAGCCGTTCTCGAATTGTTGCACTTGGAACATTTCGTGAACCAATCGCAACTAGGGTTTTCTCAACAGCGTCAAATATGGCTTTATAATTTTTCATTTAGGGACCTCTCGCAGTGTCTGTATCAACAGTGGCATGATTAGCCCAACATTATATTTTAGCTGTCGACTGTCTTTTTTCATAGTCATAGAGAAAAAAGATGGTGGCGTCAAGCAAAAAGGGGGGGTTGTGGGGTTTCAGTCCTCCATGCCCCGCGCAAGTGACGGGAGACGGGCGCGAGGGAAAGTGTTTGAAAAGAAAAATAGAGTCTGTTATAGTTACCGCCTATGATTCACCGCATCGAAGTAATGCTCAAAAAATCACTGCGTGATGCCTTTGGGGAGAAGATCCGAAAGAGGATCAACGAGGATATCCACCTCCCCGTCCGTTCCGTGCGGACTATCAAGGTATTTACGATTGATGCCGGGGTTGACTCCACTCTGGTAGAAGAATTGGCCGGCCAGCTCTTTTGTGACTCTATCAGCCAGGAGTATTCCATTGACCGCCCCTTGGCCGATGCATTTGATTGGCTTATCGAGGTGGGGTTCAGGCCGGGTGTGACGGATAATGAGGGGAAAACAGCCCGGGAATCCCTTGAACTGGCCATCGGACGGAAATTGAACAGGGGCGAAGGGGTTTATACCTCTACACAGTATGCCCTCGCCGGTGATCTGTCCCTGAAAGACGTAGAACGCATAGCCACCGGCCTCCTGGCCAACACCCTTATCCAGAGTTTCCGCATCAAGGATCGATCTGAATGGGATAAGACCACGGGGATGCCGCCTCTTGTTCCCAGGGTAGTCGCCGATACACGTCCCACCGTTGAGGAGATTGATCTTGCGGTGAGTGATGAAAGACTTCTGGCCATAAGCCGCGAGCGGGTACTGGCCCTTAACCTTGCTGAAATGAAGGTCATTCGGGATTACATCACCTCTCCTGAGGCGCTGGCCCATCGCCGGAGTCTCGGTCTGGGCGAAAAGGTCACGGATGTGGAGCTGGAATGCCTGGCCCAGAGCTGGTCCGAGCACTGCAAGCATAAGATATTTAACGGCCGCATCCACTATACGGACGAAACCGGCCGGACTGTCACCATAAACAGTCTCTATGACACCTACATAAAGGCATCTACTCAACTGATCCGTGAGGCCAAAGGGGAAAGCGACTTCTGCCTTTCCGTCTTCCGTGATAACGCCGGCGTAATCAAATTTAACGAGGAATGGAGCCTGGCCCTTAAAGTTGAGACCCACAACAGTCCCTCGGCCCTTGATCCTTACGGCGGGGCCCTTACCGGCATAGTCGGGGTTAACCGCGACCCTTTCGGCACCGGCAAAGGGGCCAAACTCATCTTCAATACCGATGTCTTCTGCTTCGCGCCCCCGGATTACGATAAGCCCCTGCCCCCCCGGCTCCTCCACCCCAAACGCATCTTTGAGGGCGTGCGGGAAGGCGTGGAACACGGCGGGAACAAAAGCGGCATCCCTACCGTAAACGGCTGCCTCGTATTTGATGAACGCTATCTGGGTAAACCGCTGGTATTCTGCGGGACAGGCGGCATCATGCCGGCCGTGGTATGCGGCGGGCCTTCGCATATCAAAAAAGCCGAGCCGGGAGATTTTATCGTCATGACCGGCGGCCGCATCGGTAAAGACGGCATACATGGGGCCACGTTTTCTTCCGAAGAATTGCATGAAGGATCACCGGCCACGGCGGTGCAGATCGGAGACCCCATCACCCAGAAAAAGATGACGGATTTTCTCCTGGTAGCCCGCGACCTGTGTCTTTACCGGAGCATAACCGATAACGGGGCCGGCGGCCTTTCCTCCTCCGTAGGCGAAATGGCCCAGGACTGTGGAGGCTTTGAGCTTCAACTGGAAAAAGCCCCGCTCAAGTATGCCGGCCTTAACCCCTGGGAGATATTTCTCTCCGAGGCCCAGGAGCGCATGACCCTGGCCGTGCCCCCGGATAATAAAGACGCCTTCCTGGCCCTGGCCAAAAAAATGGGCGTGGAGGCCACGGTTCTGGGCCGCTTTAATGACAACGGGGAGTTCCTGGTCACCTATGAGGGAAAGACAGTAGCCTGCCTGAATATGGAATTTGTCCACAACGGGCTGCCCCAGATGGAAATGGTGGCCGTCTGGACGCCTCCTAAATACCCTGAACCGGACATTCCGGAGGTAGAAGACCTCACTTCCACCCTGGAGACCATGCTCGGCCGCCTGAATATATGCAGTAAAGAATACGTGGTCCGGCAGTACGATCATGAGGTACAGGGCGGAGGCGTTATCAAGCCCCTTTCCGGTGTAAATGGAGACGGCCCCAGCGATGCCGCGGTCATCAGGCCGGTGCTCTCGTCTTTTGAAGGGATTGTGGTAGCCAACGGCATCTGTCCCCGCTACAGTGATATAGACACCTATCACATGATGGCCTGTGCCATTGATGAGGCCATACGCAACGCCATAGCCTCCGGCGGAGATATCAGGCATCTGGCCGGACTGGATAACTTCTGCTGGTGTGATCCCATTCAATCCGAAAAGACGCCGGACGGCCGCTACAAACTGGCCCAACTGGTCCGCGCCAATCAGGCCCTGTACGATTACACCACGGCCTATGGCGTGCCGTGCATCTCCGGCAAGGACAGCATGAAAAACGACTACATCGTGGAGAATACAAAGATATCCATCCCGCCCACGGTGCTCTTTTCTGTCTTGGGAAAGATCGACGATGTCCGGCGGGTGCAAACCATGGACGCCAAGGAGCCGGGCGACCTGGTATATGTCATAGGTCTCACTAAACCGGAGCTGGGCGGCTCGGAATACTTCGCCCGGCACGGTTACATAGGAAACAATGTCCCTGTAGTGGATGCCGCAGCCGCAAGGGCTGGCTATGAGAGGCTGACCGGGGCCATCTGTGAAGGACTGGTGGCCTCCTGCCATGACTGTTCGGACGGGGGATTAGGGGTGGCCCTGGCGGAAACGGCCTTCGCCGGCGGGCTGGGTATGAATATCGACCTGGCCTCTGTACCCAAAGAGGACATAGAACGCGATGACTTCCTCCTCTTTTCCGAATCCCAGAGCCGTTTTGTGGTGACTGTTCACCCGGACAGAGAAGAGGCGTTTAGCGCTGTTATGCAGGGTACAACCCTGGCCCGCATAGGCCGGGTAACTGAAGAGCCGATCCTGATTTGTAACGGCCTGAGAGGTGATATAGTGGTATCGGCGTCCATAGCCCGGCTCAAAGAGGCCTGGCAAAGACCCCTGCGCTGGTAGAATATATGCAGAAAAAAGGTAGTTACATAAAGGATATCCGGCCTAATAACCCGGTGCGCGGGATATTTCTGGTCAAGGGAAAGACCTCCGCTTTGACCAAAAATGGCGCATTTTATCTGGCCATTACCCTGGCGGACAAGACCGGAGAGATAGAGGCCCGCGTCTGGGAAAGGGGCGAGGAAAGGGACGGCCTTTTTAAAAAAGGGGATTATATCTCTATAGAGGCCCAGGCCGAATCCTACCGTGACCAGACCCAGTTGAACATAATACACCTTACCCCGTGCAGTCCGGAGGCCGTGGAGGCTGCGGCCTTTCTGCCCTCTTCATCCAGAGATAGCGAAGAGATGTGGCGGGAATTAAAGGAATTAGCCGGAAACGTCCGGGATCCTCATTTGATGCTGATATTAAACGGCTTTTTTAATGACAAAAAATTTCGTCAGCGTTTCAGAGTGGCTCCCGCGGCCAAACGTATGCATCATGCCTATCTGGGCGGCCTCTTGGAACACACCTTATCCGTGACTACTTTAGTAACCGGCGCAGTAAAAAATTATCCGGAACTTGACAAAGACCTCCTCGTCACCGGAAGCATTCTCCACGACATCGGTAAGATAAAAGAATTCACTTATCCGCCGGAGTCCAGTTTTTTTGATTATACGGATGAGGGTCGCCTGGTCGGCCATCTGGTGATCGGGGCCCAGATGATACAGGAAAAGATCGAGGCCATACCCCACTTTCCCGAGGATAAGGCCATGCTTTTGAAACACCTCATCCTCAGCCATCACGGGGAATACGAATCCGGATCGCCGAAGCGTCCCAAGACGGCCGAGGCCTTTGTTTTGCACCTTTTAGACGACCTGGACGCCAAGGTCAACGCCATAAAAAGCCTTAAGAAGGCGCATTTGGAACCCTCGGCCCGCTGGAGTAGTTTTTTCCGCCCCCTGGATCGTTATATCTACTTTGGGGAGGAAGACCTTGAAGAAACGCCGGAGTCTGAAAAAGAAAAGACCGGCGTCCGGGAACCGGCGGCCGGGGAGACCTACAGCCTGATAGACAGATTGAATGCCGGGAAAAAATAGTATGTCGTTTGCGGAGATATTGGGACAGGAGCCGGCCATTAAATTGCTGAAAAACTCCCTTGAGAGAGGCAAGGTGGCCCACGCCTATCTCTTTTACGGGATCGAAGGCATCGGCAAGGAAAAGACCGCCCGCGCCCTGGCCCGGGCCCTCAATTGTCTATCACCGCAGGGCGTCGAGGCCTGTGCTGGTAAATGCCGCTCATGTCTAAAGATGGAAAGCGGCGCCCATCCGGACCTTGTCGTCATCAAACCAAGCGGGGCCTTTATAAGGATCGAACAGATAAGGTCTTTACAAAGGCAGTTAAGATACAAACCCCTGGAAGGGCGTTACCGCATCGTTATAATAACCAATGCCGATCTGTTAAACAAAGAATCGGCCAACTGCCTTCTCAAGACCCTGGAAGAACCGCCGGATGCCTCCATTATTATCCTGATGGCTACGGATATAAATGAACTTCTGCCCACCATCGTCTCCCGTTGCCAGGCCGTCCCCTTCCGCCCTCTCTCGCCGGAGGTGATTAGCGAATATCTCTGCTCCTATGGAGATAACAGGTTTCCCCCTGCCCAGGCTGCCCTTCTGGCCTCCCTCTCCGGGGGCAGCCTGGGCAGGGCCGTCAGGCTGGCCGATTCTCCGCTTATGGAGATGCGGCGGGATGTCTGCATACAATTAATCTCTCTTTCCAGGCAGGACATGCAAGGCCTGCTGCTCCTGGCCGAAGACCTGGCCGGACGGAAAGAGGAGCTCCCGGAGATTATCGCCATGCTCAGTACCTGCCTCCGGGACTCGTTGTTCTTACGGCAGGGGCTGGATGAGAGACACCTCATAAATAAAGACCTGAGAGAGGTCCTTTTTGAAGGCGCCCGGCGATGGACAGAGAAAGAGATTATACATGGTCTGGAACTCCTGCACAGCGCCGAGCAGGCCGTTACCAGGAATTATAACCGGCAATTGATATTAGAAAATCTATTTTTGCAGCTAGCCCATTGATGGAGAAAACAGTGAAGCTGATCCCGGTTCGTTTCCGAGATAATACTCGGGGAATACATGCTGACGCCGGCACTTTTGATCTGAAAAAAGGCGATACGGTTATGGTTATGACCGAACATGGTCATGAACCAGGAATGGTTATAGACCAGCCGTTAAGCATAGAAAGGGAGACCCCGCCGGAGGGAATCCCCAAAGTAGAACGGCTGGCCACAGAGGAAGAGATCATCCGGCATAAAGACAATCTTTTGAAAGAAAAAGAGACCCGGGACTTCTGTCTGGAACAAATCCGGAAGACGAATCTCCCTATGAAGCTGATAGTCACGGAGAGATTCTTTGACGGCAGCAAGATAATTTTTTATTTTACCTCCGAAGGACGGGTTGACTTCCGGGAATTAGTGAAAACCATGGTACAAAAATATCATACACGCATAGAAATGAGGCAGATCGGCGTGCGAAATGAGGCCAAATTCCTGGGCGGTATGGGCCACTGTGGTCTTCCGTTATGCTGCGCATCTTTTCTGTCCGAATTTGAGCCCATCTCCATCCGTATGGCCAAGGAACAGGACCTGCCCCTGAATCCCGCCAAGATATCCGGGGCCTGTGGCCGCCTCCTCTGCTGCCTGGCTTATGAATGTAAGACCTATGCTGAACTTAAGAAAGGCCTGCCTAAAATAGGCAGAAAAGTTCAGACGCAACAAGGTGAGGGAAGGGTCATAAGGCACAACACCCTCCGCAGTACTATAGTTGTCTCCCTGGCCGACGGCAGCGAGATGGAAGTCTCGCCTGCGGATATAGAAACCGGGGCGGAAAAAGGACGCAAGGCCCAGGATGAGGTGCCTGCATCATGACCTTTTATATAACCACGCCCATCTATTACGTGAATGCCGAGCCGCACATAGGACATACCTATACCACTCTGGTTGCTGACGCGGCCACACGTTTTCACCGTCTGGCCGGAGACGAGACCTTTTTCCTTACGGGCACGGATGAACATGGAGATAAGGTGGCCGAGGCCGCTGCCGGGCGTAAGATGTCTCCAAAGGAATATGCCGACCACATAAGCGGCATCTTCCGTTCTACCTGGCCCAGATTAAATGTCGCCACCGACCGGTTCATTCGTACCACAGACCCGGCCCATATACGGGCGGTTCAGCATATCCTGAATAAGGTATATGAGAAAGGTGATATCTATTTTGGCGAGTACGGCGGCCTTTATTGTACGGGGTGTGAGCGCTTCTATCTGGAACGGGAGCTGATAGACGGTAAATGTCCGGATCACCAGGTGACGCCGGTATTTGTCAAGGAAAAGAACTACTTCTTCCGTATGAGCCGGTATCAGGACTGGCTGATCGATCATATAAAAAACCACCCTGAGTTTATCACGCCGGAGCGCTATCGGAATGAAGCGCTGTCATTTTTAAGTGAGCCTCTGGAAGACCTCTGTATCTCCAGGCCGCGCTCACGCCTGGAATGGGGAATCCCCCTGCCCTTTGATGACCAGTTTGTCACTTATGTCTGGTTTGATGCCCTCATAAACTATATCTCCGGCCTCGGCTACCCGGACAGCGCTAATTTTCAGAAGTTCTGGCCCGCGGCAGAACACATCATAGCCAAAGACATACTCAAACCCCATGCCATCTACTGGCCGACCATGCTTAAATCCGCCGGGATTCAGCCTTATCAGCGCCTTCATGTCCACGGGTACTGGAACATAAATGAAAGTAAGATGTCCAAGAGCCTGGGGAACGTGATACGGCCCCTTGATTTATCAGAGACCTACGGCGTGGATACGGTGCGCTACTTTCTCCTGCGGGAAATGGTCTTCGGACTCGACGCCACCTTCAGTGAAGAGGCCCTCATCGCCCGCCGAAACTCCGACCTGGCCAATGACCTGGGCAACCTCTTCAGCCGGGCACTGACCATGCTTGAGAAATACTGTAACGGCGTTATTCCGCAACCGGGACTCAACGAAGAGATAGACGAAATACTGAAACAACGGACTCTCGAGGCCTCCGGACACTATGGCCGGCACATAAAAGAGTTCGCCTTTCATAAGGCCCTGGCGGAGATATGGGAAGTAATTAATCACGCCAACAAATATATTGTCCGGACCGCCCCCTGGGAATTGGCTAAAGATGAAAAAGATAGAGGGCGGCTGCACACCGTGCTTTATAACCTTACGGAAACGCTCCGTGTGATTGCTATCCAGCTTTCACCGTTTCTCCCGGAGACGGCGGGTAAGATGAGGACGGCCCTGGGCTATCAGGAAACGGAGCATCCGGCCTATGCAGACAGCATGACCTGGGGTTTATTTTCTCCCGGCCGGACCCTGAAAAAGGGAGACCCTCTTTTCCCGCGCCTCGAGACCACAAAGAAGATAGCGGAAGACACAGCCAAAGGGGATCTTAAAGTGAATAACGAGACGGCCATGATAGATTTTCCGGATTTCCAAAAAGCTGACCTTCGGGTGGCGGAAGTAATCTCCGCCGAGCCGGTTCCGAAGTCCAAAAAACTTTTAAAACTAAAGGTGTTAGCGGACCGGGAGCGTACAGTCGTAGCCGGTATCGCCGAATTCTATAAACCGGAAGAGGTCATTGGCAAGAAGGTTATTATCGTGGCTAATCTAAAGCCGGCCATGCTGATGGGTGTCCAGTCGGAAGGCATGGTACTGGCTGCCAAGGATGCCTCCGGACTCCGGGTACTGACCGTTGACGGTGAGATAGAGGCAGGCACGAGGGTGTCGTGAGGGGAGCCAGAGGCTAAAAGCTAAAAGCTGAAGGCTGAAAGCTCAAGGCTCAAGGCTAAAGGCTCAACCTTGACGATTTCGTAACAAAGTCTTTTTACCGGTAAGTATGTATTGTCCGTGGTCCGTTGTCCGTAGTTTCTCTGTTTTCTTTGGTTTCTCTGGTTTTAAGGCTTTCAGCCTTGAGCTTTCAGCCTTCAGCTATCAACCATCGACTATTCACTATCGACTATATATGCATAACTGGTTCTCGCCATCTATCGCTTGCTTAATCCTATGGGGTATATGGGGCTTTTTCCCAAAACTGGCCACAAATTACCTGCCTCCCAGGAGCGTGTTTATTTACCAGGCCATTGGGACCCTTATAGTAATCTTCTCCGTTCTCATATCTATAGACTTCCGCCCTGAGATAAATACCCGGGGGATCATCTTTAGCATACTGGCCGGACTGGCCGCTGCCCTGGGTACGGTCTTTTTTCTGCTGGCGCTGGCTAAAGGCAAGGCATCGGTGGTGGTCACTATGACCGCCCTTTATCCCCTGATTACCCTCTTACTGAGCGCCATATTTCTAAAAGAGACCTTAACCCTGAAACAGGCCCTGGGCGTACTCTTCTCTCTGGCAGCCCTCCTGTTGTTCTCTTTATAAAAATACAAAAGTTTTATAAAAATAACCACAGAGTGCACGGAGAAAACTAAATATTTATCAAGAAATCAAAAAAAAGATAGCAATTATTGAATGCTGCATAATAAATGTCCGTTTATCGTCATTCCCTCGAAAGCGGGAATCCAGAGAAAAAAGACTGGATTCCGGGTCAAGCCCGGAATGACAATAATATTACAGGGATCAATAAGAGAAAAAAGGAAAAATTTTACCACGGAAAACACGGAGAAAAAATTTTAAATTTCAAAAACTCTGTGTTCTCTGTGGTTAGGTTTTGAAGGACGGGATAGTGGCAACAAAATCTGAGTCTCTTAACCCTATCTGGACTACACGGGATAAGATCATTGTGGCCGTTTGCGCCTTAGGCTGGTTTTTCATCGCCCTGCGTTATTACCCCGGAGACGTTGGCCGCTCTATGTGCGAAACCGGAATAAAGATTTTCTGGTCTTCAGGCCTGGCTGCGATTTTTACCCGGCTTCTGGTTAGACTCCTTGTCTGGATCGAAAAGACAAGGCCATCCTGGCCACGGATCATCAAGATATTTCTGGTCTTAGCCATCGCCTTTGGCCTCATGCTGGCCATTGAAGATTACAGGATGCATTATAAACAGCCGGACAAAAAGGCCCCCGCCCGGAAGGTCTCATTATCGTTAAGCCATGTTGAAGCCCCCCCGCAGCAAGCTGCGGGGAATCTCCGTATGCAAGGTAAAATGCATCGTATTCGCTCGCTAACCCCGCTGCCCGCCAGTGTCGGACCTGGATGGCAAGCAACGGGGAATGCGCTCGCTATGCATGTTCATGCTGACAGGAAATGTTCCGGATAGCCCTAATTTCCATGCCCTGGCCGCTATTTAACCGGCCCTCCATACAACTCGGTGCGCTTAAATCCTACCTTGCATCGCAGGATGATGCCCTCGATATCTCCACTTACCCGATTTATCTGGAAGTCGCCGCCCAGATCGGTTTTGAACTCTACCACGAGATTTCAAAACATAGCTGGATTACCGAGGCTATCTATGCCTCACTCCTCTTTCCGGAAAAAAATACATCGATTCATTCCTTAATAAACAAACAAAAAAGGTCTAAAAAATATAAACTTCATTTTGATCTCTCCGCTCTTAAGTCTAAACTCAGCGATCACCATGAAGCTTTTATACGGTCGAGGGATTGGAGGCAGTTCAACCTAATAGGCTTCTCTATCTGCCTTAATCAGCTTACATCTTCACTCTACGCCATACGTACCCTGAAGGCGAGATTTCCAGAGATAACCATTGTAGCCGGCGGTTCAAGCTGTTCGGGCGAGATGGGACGGGCCATTCTCTCCAGCTTGCCGGAGATAGATTTTGTCGTCTCCGGTGAAGGCGAAAAACCCCTCTTATCCATTGTACGTCTTCTTAAGGGGGAGGTCGATAAACCAGGACCCGGGGTCTTTTACCGTAACAGCCAGGGCATGGTATCAGGGGGGAGTTATGATGAGATCAACGCCTTAAGCTCACTTCCGCCGCCGGATTATGGGGATTATTTTAACCTCCTACAGGATATATCCCCCCGGATTCCATTCCTGCCGGTCCTGCCGGTAGAGTTTTCACGCGGCTGCTGGTGGCGGAAATGCCGCTTTTGTAACCTTAACCTCCAATGGCACAGCTATAGAAAGAAATCTGTACCTCAGATGGTAGGGGAGATCAAGGACCTGACCGATCGCTATCCGTCCATTGATCTGGCCTTCACCGACAATGCGCTGCCGCCTCATCAGGGGCCGGAGCTTTTTACCGCCCTCACCACATTGGAAAAAGACCTTGGCATCTTCGCCGAGCTGCGCGCCGGACAATCCGCCCAAGCCCTGGCCTTAATGCGCGAAGGCGGGCTGAAAACGGTCCAGATCGGCATCGAGGCCTTAAGTTCTTCTCTGCTAAAACGAATGGGCAAAGGAACCACAGCCCTCCAGAATATAGAGACCATGAGGCACTGCGAAGAGCTGGGCATTATTCAATCCGGCAACCTGATCACCATGTTTCCTGGCAGCTCACCGGCTGAAGTGAAAGAAACACTGGACGCCCTCGATTTCGTATGGCCTTTTTATCCATTAAAAATGGCGTCTTTCTGGTTGGGCTACGGCAGTCCGGTCTTTTGTACTGCCAAAGAATTCGGGGTTAAACGGACAGGCAATCACCACCTGTATAAATCGTTTTTGTCAAAGGAACTCTTTGCACGACTAATACTAATACAGCAGGCTCATCGGGGCGATAGATCCCGACAATATACCTTATGGAGACCGGTAGCAAAAAAGGTGGAAATGTGGCGGAAAGACTATTTTCTTCTGCGAAACCAATATCCGTCGCAACCCCTTCTCTCTTACCGGGATGGGGGCAGGTTTCTCAGCATACGACAGATAAGATCAGATGGTAGTGTTCAAATCCATAGACTCCACGGTCCCTCCCGCAATGTATATCTCTACTGTACGACCATAAAATCACTCAAGGATATAAAAGAGGGATTTCCTGGCTGCTCGCTGGAGTCTTTACAAAAGTTTTTTAATGAATTAGTACAAAAACGTATTATGTTGAAAGAAAATGATCAATATCTTAGCCTGGCGGTCAGAGAAGGAGGACTCAGGGAGTGACCAATAAGAAGTCGGCCCGCAATAACTGGTTTGAAGAACATAAAGACATCTTTGTCCGAAATGCCATACGTGACTTTCTAAAAACCTTAAATTTTTTTGAACAACTATACAAGACATATAATGAGAGCGCAGAGATGTCCTTTAAAAATATGGACTACTGGATCGGCACCGAGGTGCGGAAGGGGCCCCTGTGGCAGTTCAAAGACCTCTGTCATGCGGTGTGGGGCGATGAGGAGCAAATGGACGTCGAGTGCGCCCTTCTGGATTGGCTCGTTGGCTCTATCTTCCACGAGGGCATGAAGCTCAAAGAAAATATTTACTTATTGCAACATTATAAACCGGCTTATGAAAAAATGATCTATCAACATAAGAAATTTACAGAAAATCAAGGCATGGATGATTATTTGGAACTTTTTGAAAAAACAACCGCAGAGGTCAATTTGGCGATGGGCCATCTGAATCGCCTCTTTTTAAGGGCAGCCGGACAATTGCATAAAGTCTTGCTGAAATACCCGGATAACCACCTTGTGCTTCGTCTATTAATAGAAAATGAGCCCGAATTTGACCGGATCTGGGGGATAAATTCCATACCCCGGCTTTTTGAGGAGATGTTTTCCGGTCAGAAGGAAAGAGGTTACTGCCTGGCTGCCGAAAGTTATCGGGAAGGAAACTGGATGGAAAAGTCCCTGGATACATATCAAAAGGCCCTGGATATTAACCCGGACAGTAAGGAAGTCCAACAGGGCATGCAGGCTATAAAAGATATTATAAAAAGCAGTCCTTAAGAAGTCGAGGGTCGGGGGTCAAAAAACGTTTGAAAGGTCCGACATGTTCGAACGACTCGAACAAATCGAACCTTGAACGCCCAATATCTATTAATATTTTACTTAAAGTTATCCAATTAATTTACTCATATTCTGTGCTTTTTTATAAAGACTTTTATAGCGACCCAGTACTCTGTCCCAGGTATAATGGCTATCTATAGTTTCCACGGCCTTACGCTGTATTTGCCGTAAAACTGCCGGGGTGTCCCGATAAATAGCCAGGGCCTTTCTGATAGTTTGAACCAGGGCTTCCGGGTTATGATCTGAATAACCAAAGCCGGTCTGCCCGTCGATAACCTTAACCAGACCGCCGGTCAGATGGACAATGGGGACGTTACCCATTAACTGGGCCATAAAATCGGTAAGTCCACAGGGTTCATATTGTGAAGGGATGACAAAAAAGTCCCCTGCCGCATAAATCTGGTTGGCCAATACCGGATCATAACCAAAGAGAACCGCCATACGCCCCCTATTCTCCGACAGGCCGGCCAAGGTGGCCAGAGAGTTCTCTATATGCCTGGAGCCGCTACCCAGGATCAGCGCCTGAAACTCTTTGTCTTTTGGCATCAGCATCTGTAAGGCCCGAACCAGGATGTCCACGCCTTTTTGTTCTGTCAGCCGGCCCACCATAGTCAAAAGGGGTTTGCCTGCCGCATAATCAATCCGGCCGATGGCGTTTACTTTCTCAAACTTACGCCTGTTTATATCCTCGATAAGGGTCTTCTTGCAGATTTCTTTGCCCTGAAAATCGTCCTTTAATGGGCTGAAGGCCGCCGGAATACCCAGCTTCTCCGGTTTTTCCGGATCAAAATCCTCCGGGTCAATGCCATTCGTTACACCCTCAAGGACTATTCCTCTGGACTTCAAGCTATGGCCCAGCCAGCCGGTAAGACGATCTGCCTCCGTTTCCTGAAGCTCCCGCGCATAGTTTTCGCTCACCGTATTTATAACTGCATAGCGCGCTGCCGCAATAAAAGGATCAAAGGCATTATGAAGCAAGGAATGTTCAATGACATATCCCGGCAACCCGGTAATAGCCCTGGCAAAAGACAGGTCGCCCACCTCTTGGTGATAACCGACCCCCGCATTATGCACCGTAACCAGGGCGCCCGTCCCTGCAAAATAGGCCCGGTATCCATCGACTTCGCGGATTATGGCCGGCATAATAGCCGTATGCCCGTCCTGACAGTGGATGATTTCAGGCCTTTCATCCATATAGATCATCAGTTCGAGGGCTGCTTTTTGCAGCAAGACATTCATGGCAAAATAGTCATAATGGCCTGCGCCCTGTTTGTGGCTGGGATCCTGCGCCTCTTCCTCGGCAGTATAAGTATAAACGCTTTTCTTTTCGCTGAAACGGGCGCTATCCACAAATAAAATCCGGACCTTGCCCTGCGTCAGGTTCCAGATACACACCTCTTCCTGCCGCTCTTCACCGGTATAATCCATTCTTACGTTGAAGGAATAAGAGGTCGGCTTCAGATTTAATCTCTCCTTATTCATCATCCCGTAAAGCGGCATGACCACCGTAATCTTAATCCCGGCACGGGCCAGGGCATGGGAGAGTTGCTTGCATACGTCCTTTACCCCCCCGGCGCCCGCCAGTCCATCGTATTCACGTGTAACCATCCACACGTTTTTGATTTCACTGCTTTTCTTGGCCATAAAGGCGCCTCCTTGTGCATCAAAAGACGATCTCCTAAGTCTTTTCGACCCTTATTCAGATTAACTTTAAGACATCGCCGTTGATTATGACATGAACAAAGAGATTTTGGAAAGTGAAAATTAAGCGGTTTTCATCCGGAAATCCCAAAATCCCCCTTGCCGTATTAGGCCTGCCTGCCGCCGTAGGAGCAGCATCCTGCTGCGACGGGCATTTGTTCGCACCTGGAAGGTGCTCCTACAATGGGATGGGCATGGTTTTTGGATGGGAGCTAAGTAAGGTTTAGCCGGGTGTTGCCGTGGACTTGCGGACCATCGCCTTAACGATCAGGCTCCACAGATGTACAGTCTGATACTTGCCGCCGTACACCTGGCCTATATCCGTTATCTGCGAGCGGCAATTATGACAGGGCGTCACCACGATATCAGCGCCGGTGGCCTGTATCTGGTCAAATTTAATTCTTCCAAAGGCCCGGCGTTTCTCGACAAATCCTGACTGGAGATAACCGCCGCCGCCGCCGCAGCAGTAATTATTGGATTTGTTCGGCCACATATCCACAAAATTCTCTTCGCCTGCCACATGTTTGATGACAAAACGCAGGTCATCCGCCACGCTGTCACCCAGACCCTTTCGTACCAGGTTACAGGGGTCCTGGCAGGTCACTTTAATGCCTTCTTTATTCCATGACGGATCTACCACGAGACTGCCATCACGGATCCATGCGGCGTACAGGGTGATTATACTCTCAAACTTCCAGTTATGAGGGATATTGAATCTCTGCAGTCCAGCCTGGACCGCGTAAAATGCGTGGCCTCACTCGGTATTTATAAGCGTCTTACAGCCCAGGTCGTTCACTATTTCGGACTGTCTTCTGACTACCGCCTCCCAGTCCCGGTCATCCCCGGAAAACATACAGTAATTCACGGCATCCCATTGTTCGGATGAATACGTCCAATCAATGCCCACCTCATGGAGTATCTTCCACAAGGGTATCATCTCCTCAGGTTCGACAGTGGGTTCTTTGGCGTTCTGGTTGAGATAATACCCAGCCCCTTTTTTATCCATGGGAGCCGGCAAATCCTTCCAGTCCTCTTCCTGCTGTCTGGTCTCCTCAGCCAGCTCCGCACAAAGTGAAACCCAATCTTCCCTGCGAATTCCCGTGCTGTTACCAAACTCGAGGTGCAAGTCACATGACTTCTGAATCCCTTTTGGTGTATTTTCCCGCGACCATTGCTGACGGGCCATGAACACCAACGCTCCAATATCCACGCCCATGGGACAGGCACGCCTGCACCTCTGGCACATAGAACACCACCAGATCCAGGGAGTCTGGAGAACCTCTTCGTCCAGTCCGAGGAGCACCATCCTCAGGAACTTCCTGGGGTCCATATCGCTGATGCCTGAGGCCGGGCACCCATTGACACAAGAACTGCAAGTGAGGCAGAGATCCAGGTTGCCCCCTCCAGGGATCGCGGCCTGCGCCAGTTCCTTGAATCTGGATTTACGTTTTCCTATGACAATTGGTTGAGACATCCGGTAAAAATCCTCCCGCCGGCTAAATGTTCCCGGTACGGCTAGTCCCTTGCTCGTGCCGTCTCCAGGCCGCTTTCCTTAATTAGTTCAGGGATCACCTCTTCCCGCCCCGCACTCATGATATGAACACCCTGAACACCTTTCATCTCTTTGAGGGCCTGAATCTGCTCGGCACAGATTCTAAGCCCTTCCCGCGCCTGCTCCGGCTCCGGCACGCCTTCCAGCCGGGCAATAATTTCTTTAGAGACCTCGATACCCCGTCTTCTCTCATTGATTGCCCGCGCTTCACGCGCCGACCGAAGCGGCATTACCGTAGCCAGGATGAAGCACTTTTCAATAAGGCCTTCTTCTCTCGCCAGTTGCACCCAATGCCCGAACTTCTCCAGATCAAAAACAGGTTGGGACTGAATAAAATCCGCTCCAGCCCTCACTTTTTGACCCAGGCGGAGGATCATAAGATCGGCCGGATCACCGAACGGGTTGGCTGCCGCGCCTACGAAGAATGACCCCGCCTTATCACACACCGCCCCTCCCAGCAGTTTCCCGCTGTCGGACAGTCCTCTCACCGCATTCACGAGTTGCACGGAGTCGATATCATAGACGTTCAGGGCCTCAGGGTGATCTCCAAATTTCTGATGGTCGCCGGTGGTACAGAAGACATTTCGAATGCCCAGGAGCGAGGCCCCCAAGAGGTCACTTTGCAGGGCGATGCGGTTCCGGTCACGTGTGACCAAAGACATGATCGGTTCCAGACCCAGGTCCAGGAGCGCCTTGGATACCGCACAGCTCGCCGTACCTACCACGGCGCCCATATTGTCCGCCACGCTTACGGCATCCACATGACCTTTAAAGTAACGGGCCTGCCGTTCAATTAACCCCCGGTCTCCCGTCGCGGGCGGGACAAATTCGGCAGTGATCGTAAATTGACCGCTTTTCAAGAGCCTTTCGAGGTTGCTTCCTGCCTTCATAGAGTTAAGTCCTCCCGCACAACCCTGCGCACGCCACCGCTCCAGTAGCCGGACCAGTTCTTGGCCGGTTTCAGGGCCTTGAGTTTATCGACCTGGCCGAGATTCTTCATGCGCGTATAAATGAGATGCCATATGCAATCTACTTCCGGGCGCACCTCACATTTACCCCCCGACGATCCCGCGCACGGACCATGTAAGAGTCCCTTGGAACACCGGGTAATAGGGCATAGGCCTCCAAAATTGTGTATCCCGCAATTACCACACGCCCGGCAAAACTCGGCCCAGACCCCGTGCTCAAGCGTTCCCCCGATGAACTTGGTGTTCAATGCCGGCATAACGGCCACATTGTCAAACCGTTCCGCTATGTATTGCGGTCCTACACTGCAGGCCGCAGACATAACCGCTGTATAGCCATTTTCCCGCAAGGGTTCCTCCAGCCAGGAGATAAACTCCGGCTCACACTGCCGGTCCAGCGTCATTTCATCAATCTCGATCGGTCTCCCCTGCCGCCTCCGGGCGATACGGAGGGCTGAGGCCAGTACACCGACCTCTCTTACCCCGCCCGCATTACACACGGTCACGCACCCCTTACATCCCACGAGGAGAACCCGGTCGTGCCCGGCAAGCATTTCAAGCAATTCTTTAATCGGCTTCCGTTCTGCGATAATCATTATGACACCTATAACTCCTCAGACATCTTCTCGGTCTTTATCGACAGGGGGTTTGGACCCAACGCCCTGATCGTCTCGGTCATTATCCTGGCGGCCTCAGCAAAACCCGGCCCATCCGAGGCCGCGATATTGAACATCCTCACCCGCGCGCCCTCTACGCCGGCCTCGCTCAGAATTCTCTGCACGTAGGCCACCCGCTTCTTGGCCTTGAAATTCCCCTCCAGAAAATGACAGTCTCCTTCCAGGCAACCAGCCACGCAGACGCCATCCGCACCATTCTCAATCGTTCTCAGGATATGGAGCGGATCGACACGGCCTGTACACGGGACGAGCACCACCTTTACATTGGGTGGATAGGAAAGCCTCATAGAGCCTGCCAGATCTGCCGCCGAATACGAACAATACTGGCAACAAAAGGCTACAATGCGTGGTTCAAAGTTCTCAGACATGGCTGTGCGCTCTCATTATTTAGTCCTTTTTCCCCACCCTTATTATTTAAACAGGGCCCCCACCTTCGCCGCAATCTCCTCATCCGTAAAGTGGTGCAGCGTTATCGCGCCCGCAGGGCATTCAGATGCGCAACATCCACATCCCTGGCATTTCGCAGCATCGATCTCGGACACTCCGTGGCGGTTAATAAACGGAACGTGGTAAGGACAGGTACGGACACAGGTCAGGCAGGCCGCGCAGTTCTCCTGGTCCACCTCGGCCACCATCCCGCCCGCAATGGTCTCATCTTTGGACAAAATAGTCATGGCCCTAGCGGCTACAGCCTGGGCCTGAGCAATGGTTTCATCTATGGGTTTAGGGTAGTGTGCCAGTCCGCAGACGAACAGGCCTTCAGTGACAAAGTCCACCGGGCGCAGCTTCATGTGCGCTTCGAAGAAGAATCCCTCCGCGTTCGTAGGGACCTTGAAGGCTTTCGCCAGTTCTTTGTGGCCGGACGGAATGATGGCGGTCATCAGGGTGATGAAATCAGGCCTGATGACCAGCGGCCTCCCCAGTACATGGTCAGTCACCGTAACCCTGAGTTCGCCATCGACTTCCTCAACCAGCGGCTTATTCTCAAGGCCGTAGCGGACGAACAGCACCCCTTTCCGCCGCGCTTCACGGTATATATCCTCCCGGGCGCCGTAGGTCCTTATATCCCGATAGAGAATGAAAACATCCATCTCCGGGTTCATCTCTTTTAACTGCAGGGCGCTGGTTACGGCGTGCGTACAACATATCTTGCTGCAATATGGTCTCTCAGAGTCCCTTGATCCGACGCACTGGATGAAGACTGCCGTCTGCGCATTTTTCACCCGCTCCGGGGCTGCTGCCATCATGTGGTCCAGATCGAACCAGCAAAGGACATCCGGGTTCTGTCCATAAAGGTATTCAGAGGTAGAGAACGGTCGTCCGCCGGTGGCCAGGACGGCCACTCCATGGGTCAGCTTCGAGGAATGCAGTTCCGGACGCTTGCTCACCAGTGTGGTAGTGAAGTTGCCCGCCGTCCCTGAGGTAGAACGCACCTCGGTATTGAGGAAGACCTCAACCTTTGGATGCCGGGTAACGGCATTGATCAGCCCCGCCAGGTACGCCTCTACCGATTCGCCCTTCCAGGTCCTCGAAAGATTACGGGCCTGCCCGCCGAGGCTCTCACTTTTTTCCACCAGACAGGCAGAAACCCCCTGCTCCGCAAGGCTCAGCGCGCTCACCATCCCGGCCACGCCTCCTCCGATCACAAGGGCGGACTTGGTCACCGGAACATGTTTGGGGTAAAGAGGTTTCGCCAGCGCTACCTTGGCTACCGCCATGCGCACAAGGTCTTTGGCCTTTGCGGTCGCCTCTTCCGGCTGGCTCTGATGCACCCAGGTATTCTGATCCCGGATATTTGCCATTTCAATCAGGAAAGGATTGAGCCCCGCCTCCCGGATGGTAGACCGGAAGAGAGGTTCATGGGTCCTGGGCGAGCACGATGCCACCACTACCCGGTTTATTCCCTTTTCGCGAATGATCCCCCGTATGCGTTCCTGCGTATCCTGGGAGCAAGTAAAGAGGTTCTCTTCCGCGTGTACCACCCGCGGGAGGGTAGCGGCATAGGCGGTTATGGCCGGCACGTCGGCAATTCCTCCGATGTTGATCCCGCAATTACAGACAAATACTCCGACCCTTGGTTCCTGCCTTAGTACGTGTGTTTCATGCGGCAGTATCCTGGAAAGCGTCTTGGTATGTCGAACGCCCGCCAGCGCCTGTGAAGCGGCACAGGCAGCCGCGCTGGCTTCCATTACGGAGCCGGGGATGTCCTTGGGTTCACGAAAGGCCCCACAGACGTACACGCCGGAACGGGATGTCCGGGCCGGGGCGAAACTGGAGGTATCTGCAAACTGATATCCGTCCAGGCGAACGTCGAGTCTTTTGGCCAGGTTCACGGTGCTTTCCGCCATCCTCATTCCCACGGAGAGCACCACCATATCAAATACCTCTCTCACCACTTCCCCGGCCTCTGTCACGTATCTTATACTCAAGTCATCCGTACCCGGAACACGTTCGACGGAATGGACGCGGCTACGGACGAATCGCACCCCTTTTTCCTGCTCCGCCCTCTGATAATACTTTTCAAACTCCTTCCCGTAGGTGCGCATGTCCATATAGAATATGGCGGTATCGAGTTCCTCCTTGCTGTGTTCCTTGGCGATAACCGCTTCTTTAATGGCGTACATACAGCACACGGCCGAGCAATATCCGTTCCGGCAGCGGTTTATATCCCTGGAACCCACGCACTGGAGCCAGGCGATCCTTTTCGGCTCCCTCTGGTCAGACGGCCGGACCAGGTGTCCGCGGAAGGGACCGGAAGCGCTGAGCATCCGTTCCAGGGCAACGCTCGTCACCACGTTGGGGAGCGTGCCGTAACCGTAGGTGTCAAACTCACCGGGATCAAACGGTTCAAATCCCGGCGACAGGATAACCGAGCCTACTGCGAGCTCCAGCACCTCTTCTTTCTGATCAAAATCTATGGCCTTATTCTCACAGTATTTCAGGCAGGCCATACACCGGTCTTGTTTGCCGGCCTCAAGGCTCCTGAAATATATGCAGTTCTGGCGGTCGATGGTGTACTTCATGGGTACGGCCTGGGGATATGGCACGTAGATGGCCTTACGTTTATCCAGGCCGGAATTGAATTCGTTTTTTACCTCTTTGGGGCACTTTGACGCGCAAACACCGCAACCCACACATTTATCTTCATCAACATACCGCGGACGCTTTATTACCCTAACCTTCAGGTTTCCTTCTTCGCCGTGGATACCGTCAACCTCCGCGCAGGTAATCAGCCGTATATTAAGGTGTTGTCCACATTCTACGAGCTTCGGGCTCAGGATGCACATTGAGCAGTCGTTCGTGGGGAAGGTCTTATCCAATTGGGGCATCGTCCCCCCTATGGCCGGAGACCTCTCCACCAGATACACATAGTATCCCGAGTTCGCGAGGTCCAGGGCCGCCTGTATCCCTGCGATACCGCCGCCTACCACCATCACTGCGCCCACAGGCTCTTTTTTCCCTTGATCAGACATGTTTGATAATCTCGTAAAAAGTCAAAGTTTGGACGGCACAGTAAAAAGCTTCAGTTGCAAGGCGCGCAAATAAGAAGAGCTGTCAGCACTCAGCTCTCAGCTTTCAGAAAGTGGAATAGCGCCTTAAACTGACCGCTGATAGCTGATGGCTGATCGCTATTTTGCAGCAAATGGACTTTTTACGAGGCCGTCATGTTTGACTACTGGTCCTTTTCCTTTGCTGTGGTTGCCACCAGGGTCTTAAGTCTCACCGCCCCGATCTTCCGGTAGACCTCCTCGGGAGACTTTCTCTCTCCATCCACCGTCAGGAGGTCCCGCTCAATGGAGATTCCAAAAAGCCGTTCATTCTCTTCCAGATAAGGCAGGATAAGCCGCCAGTCTTCTCTTGTCATATCCGTGAAGATCCCGCCGTTCAATTGCTCATCAACGAGCAGTCTGTGGGGGTCCCGGACGTAAATCGCCCCCCCGGAGGCCAGGGAAAAGATATTTGAGCCGGGGTATGGTGTGGCCTGGGCACGGATCGCGCCGTCATCATCGAACCCCACGCCGTTAACAATGACAAAACCACCGCCTTTGTGAGGATCACCGGCCATGAAAGACTCCGCGAGGTAGTCCAGGGCCGTGCCATTAATTACCACCCGCGGACGCCCCACGCCATTGATGAGCGGCCGGCCGGCGGCATTGCCCATTATATAGACCTCTCCCCCTTTGGCCCCGTACATGAAGGTCTGGCCCACATCGCCATACACCACCAGCTTCCCGGTTTTGAGTATCTGACCGATCTGGTCCTGGGCATTCCCGTGGACGTAGATGCTCATGCCGTCGATTCCCGAGGCCAGGTAATCACCGGAACTCCCGTAGACATCGATTCGAACATCCTGTGTGTCCGGCCCCAATCCACTTCCCAGGAAACGCTGTCCCCGGTACCCATAACAGATGAAGCGGCGCCACCCTAAAGTATAGGCGCTGCAAACGAGACGGGCATCGCAACTGTCTCCTTCGGGCGGGAAATCCCTCGCGTTCAGGACCAGCGCCTTCTCTCCGTCCTTTGGCGGACGAAGAAGATTCCTGGTCTCCGCCTTTATCAAACGGTAAACACTATGTGAATTACTTCCAATCGGCGCAATGCCCTCCAGGATCGTCTCCAGAGTCTCTCGCACAATACGGAGCACAGAACTCCGTTTCAGAGACCCGGTAGGATAACGAAGGTCATTCAGGAGCGTAAGCGCCTCGATAGCCGTCTCCCGATGCCCGTCACTCCGGGATGCCTGTTCGCTTATAACTTCACAGCACCAGCGGAATGGGGCAAACTCTCCACGGAGAAGGACTCCCCTGAGTTTTTCGCAAAGAAGGTTTGTCTTTTTCCTTTCCAGGCACCCGGAAATAGCAGCGGCGAGGGACTCCGCATCTTCCGGGGCCTCAATGGCAAGGCTCAAATCGCAATGTTTCCGGCTCTCCGGCAGCCTGATCCGGTGTCCGAACTTGTCCGTGCAGACGATTCTCTTCCTTCCCTGATTATCCGGATCATCGGCCAGCGTAAAGATAAAGGCCCCGCCGTCCGTGTGGCTCCCCCCCCGGGCATTCCAGTATTTATCAGCCACACTGGAGATACGGCTATCCTCGGCCGCCAGCCCCGCCAACGTGGCGTCAATGGCCTGTTTCTCCGAGCAAATAAGCCCTACCTGCACGTCACCGTCGTGAAAGGCAAAGACCTGGGGCCGCAGCATGGCTGTGTCCGTGATGCCTATCAATTGAAACTGTTTCCGGTAAAAATCGTTCCGCGCAATGATGAAAAACCACGGGCCGTCAGGGGAACCGTGGATATGGGTGGTTTGAATAAGGCGGTAGATCTCCTGCTTCTCCGGCGGAAGCCGATCGAAATCCATCTCAGAGGTGGGCGCCAAGGCCTCAATAATATATTCGAGAGGATACCCGTGCACCCGGTTCATGAGATCAAAGATGAGCGCCGAAACTTCCGTATCCGTCTGGAAGTGTGGATAGAGATTCCATTGCCTCAGGTATTCCGTAACCGAATAGTAATTAGCGAAGTCGCCGTTATGCACGAGCGCCTCGTCGAGGCCCACAAAGGGATGCGCGCCCGCTGGATGCCAGACTCGCCCCTTGGTGGGGTAACGCTGATGGGCGATCCAGGCATGGGCTTTGAAGTCCTCCAACCGATAGTAACGAGCCACATCTTCGGCATAGCCAACTACCTTAAGCACCATCATATCCCGGCCGTGCGAGAGCACAAAGGCGTGCTTCACCCCTTGAGTCTCGTAGAAAGTCCGGTTGAGGCGGATTGAATTCTGATAGATAAACTCGTCTTCCGCCCGCATCGGGTCCATGTTTTCGAACCCGTTTTTTTCTATGAACGACTTAAGGACCTCAGGCTTCACGCGTACAAAATAGCGCCATACATCCGGCGGCCTTATCTCCAGGCTCCCAATCTCGCGGTAGTCGTCAACTGTAGAAACGCGCCGAGAAAAATCCACGTTCATAAAGGGAGTAATACACTTATCCTCCACCGTCCGCCGAACCTCCGGATCGAGAAGGGCAACCTGAAGGAGGTAATTATTATCTAGAATCTCCCGCGAAATCCCTATATCCCCGGGAACAAGACCCACGGCGGCGATACCGCCTCCCTTGCCGTTTCCCCGATTGTGCATAAGACGGGACGGCTCCAGGATGTGTTTCCCGCCTACCGGTATGCTACAGGCAAATCCGGTGACACCGCATCCGCCTTCCTCATCAGCCTTGTAGCGTATTTCCGGAGGCGTCGGATAAAGGCTTCTTCTCGATTGAATTATGGCGTCGCTGAATAATTTATTCATAAAGGCAACCAACAGCCTGTCTTATTCGTAACAATTTAGCGTTTTGAAAACGCATACTAAAAAGTGCAAAGAACCATAACAAATCTGGAAATCAGGAACTCAGGGAAGTGCGAACCCAAATAAAGAGGGTCTATCGTTTCCTGATTTTCTGAGTTCCAAATTAATAGCCTTTTCTGAATGTAGGGCTGTTTAAGACACCTAACGTGTTACCCTTATTCATAGTCGAAGTGTTTCAAACAATCGGTTCTTCCCACCAGTTCCCGAATGTCCCGCATCCCCAGTTTTCTAAGGATCTCTATCAACTGGCGTCTCCAGGCGGCAAAGAGGTTTATCAGCCTCTGAGTGGCCCAGTCTTCATCGATCAATTTGGAAAGCTCGGGATCGGTAGTAGCGATTCCTCTGGCACAGCCCCGGCCGCTTTCGCAGGCCGCACAGCGAATACATTCCACCGCCACCAGCTCGGAGGTCCCCACCACCACGCCATCCGCGCCGAGTGCAATGGCCTTCGCCACATCGTACGCGGTACGAATGCCTCCGCTCACAATCAAGGTCATCTCATCCCGAATCCCTTCCTCCTTGAGGAAGTTGTGCACTTTCACGATCGCGTATTCGATCGGCATCGCGATATTCTTCTTAGCAATGTCCGGAGCAGCGCCTGTCCCCCCATAACTTCCGTCCAGATGAATGATATTGGCGCCGGCATGGTAACTGCCCACAGCGACCATGTCCACGTCGGTAGGAGTGGACACCTTTACAGATACCAACGCCCTGGGGTTGATATGTTTAATCCAGTCCACGTGTTTTTTGTGATCTTCCACGGAATAGACACTGTGAAATGGGAAGGGTGAAAACAGGGCGTTCCCCGGCACCGCCTCACGCATCTTGGCCACGGCAGGCGTCACTTTGTCACCCAGGAGGTGGCCCCCCAACCCCGGCTTTGCCCCCTGGGCGTATTTGAACTCTACGATGCGCACCCGCTGGATGGTGTCTTCCCGCACGCCAAACAGACCGGTGGCCACCTGGGTAATCACGTGGTCATCGTAGGGGTAAAGCTCCTCCGGATACCCCCCCTCGCCCGTGCAGGTAAAGGAGTTCCAGGCCTGGTACGCCCTGGCCCGCGCGATCATGACGGACAGACTGATCGACCCATACGACATGCCGCCTCCGTACACCGGCATATCAATCTCTACCTCCGGACGACCGTCGTTGCGTCTATTTAAAGGGATACGCAGGGAAACCTCGTCATCCGGGACCGCATCCGGTTCCCTTCCGGGAGGAAAGCAGAACTCAATACGGTCAAAACCGCCCCCGGAATCTCCTATTTTATACTCGATATCCCCCGGAGGGACCTCGCCGGTCTCCGCCATATACCAGGTGCTGATGAGAAGTTCGGGCGTCCACCTTTTGTCGCCGAGTACCTCCAGTATCGGGTTCAACCGGACGGAAAGGGCGTTCTGCGGACACTGACGGACACAGTAAAAATCATTATTCTCACAGGCAGCCCCGATACAGCGATAATCTTTAGGACGCGCCATCGTCTTGCCGGCGAATTCATGTACGCCGTACGGGCAAATATCGGCACACTTGCCGCACGCGATACACTCCTTACTCCGGCGGACTATGTACTTACCGATGGCATTTCGGAAGCGTGACGGCGTAACCCTTACTTCCGGCCTGCCACTATGAGCAGTCCCCTCCGGTCCGGTTTCTGATTGCAAGGCTGCGTTCATATTTCGAATGGAACTCAATTGCCTACACTCTCTCTTTTCTTTCTCTTGCCAAAAAGTCTCCCGAAGGTCTCCCTCTCGAGATCATCAAAAAACATAGCCCGGCCGACCTCTCCCCGCAGGCGTCGTATCTCACGGATCCCCATGGCGCCGAGCACCTCGATCAACTGGTTCCGCCACGCCGCGATAAGATTAAGAATGCGGCTCTTACCCCATTCCGGATGAATATTCTCCACCTCGACCGGGCATGACAGTCCCGCTTCACAGCGAAAACAGAGGCGGCACTCAAGGGCCAGCAAAAGGGGAATATCTAAGGCCACGGCATCCGCCCCGACGATAATACTCTTGGCTACGTGCTCAGCCATGGCAATCCCGCCGCTCGCAAAAAGGGTAATCTCGTTCCGGCAGCCCGCCTCAACCAGTCTCATGTGTACGGAACGGACCACGTCCTTGACAAATCGGGGCCCATTTCCGGACTCCACGTTACCATCCCTGTCTGCGCAAAGATGCAAAATATCCGCACCAGCCCGGGTAAGCGCCAATACCTCTTCCCCGCTGCGCTCACCGAGCCGTACCCTCACCATAATGAGCACGTCCGGATAAGCAGCTCTAATCCGGGAAAGCCGCGCCGCTGTTTCGTCTGAAAGCTGGATTTCAATAATCCGCACGCCCCGGATGAGTTCCCCGTGCGTGTCAATCTCCGCCTCCGTCAACAAGGGAATAAGGTGCGCTTTATAAGGTTCGAGGTAAGGTTTCCATTCCTTAACCGGCGCTATCATGAATGTATCCATAGCCTGTGCCGCTTCGGCCATAGCCAGAAAGACGCTTTCACTCAGACTCCCCAGGGGCAGGTCCTTGAGTATGATGGGGATAGGGATCTCGATCTTTTTGGGCGCATCTCCAACCACATGCCCCGCCGCGTCAAACCGGAGATAACGAAGTGATCTTCCCAGGTCAACGACCGTATTGATGTACTCACGTCCATGGATACCGTCGCGGGTGGGACGGACAATCTCTGACATATCCGTCCACATATCATCAAACCCCGGCCCCGAAAAGGGCCCTCCATACCCCGCCCCGGATACCGGTATTCTCCCGGTTTCCGCCTGAAACCACTGTCTGCGTATGATATCCGGCGTCCAGTAACTGTTTCCCAGGCGTTTATATTCTGCATTGGCGACTTTGGTGATGACTTGTCCCGGGCATGATTGCACGCACCGCAAACAATTCTTACACAGCGAATCGATGGTATCTGTCATCTGTCGCACATCAAATGTACGCTCATTATATACGTCATAGATGCACTGGCGTTTGACGCACTTAAAACATCGGAGGCAGCCGCCCTCCCAGTCTAAAATAGTGGACTTCCCGATAGGAGTAAATCGTGGGGGTGATGTCTTTGTCGGTATACTGTACTTCTTAGGCAACTTCGACCCCTTTATTCGCCTTTTACTTCCAGGGCTTCTATCCTGCTAACCATCGTTCCAACTGCCTGTTCCATACACTCGCAGCCCGGTGTTTCGAGGTGAAATATTTCCAGCCTTTCACCGCCGATACCAATCTCATCCAACAATCTTTTCGTATAGTTAACCAATTTCCCGGCCCTGCGGCACCCGTCCACGAGCGAACAGTCGTCCTCCCTGCACCCCAGGACAAAGACACCATCTGCGCCGGACTCAAAGGCCTTTATGAGGGCAAGCATATCGGCCTTGCTGCTGCACGGCAATACGGACACCTTGACGGTCGATTGACTTTGCAGCCAATCCTTGCCGGTCAACTCCTTCTCCTTGTTGAGCGCATGCTCGCAGCAAAAACCTATGATTTTACAGGGGGGCGTCAACGCAAGATACCGCCTTTCCGTAACACAAGATATGGTCGAAACGAATTACAGTGACACAAAAAAGGAATACTCCCTTTTCGTGTCTCCCCTCGACTTCTTTGTGTATTGGATCAGACGGCTTTGTCTTTACCTTCGGGGATTAGCAGATGATTCCTTCTTGTCAACACACATGCGAGAGAAACCCACGTAACACAAAAACGCTTTCTTTTTGTGTCCCCCTCAACTTCATTGTGTGTCGGCTAGACGGCTTTGTCTTGACCTTTGGGGAGTTAATTCGGAGAGATAATTATGTTATGAAAAATTTTTAACATATGACCATGCGCTTGTCAATCAAAGTGAAAATTTTCTTTTTCGTAGGGAAGGCGGGCAGAAAAAATAGCAGGTCCTCCGGGCCTGGGCTATACTGATTTGAAATATTGGTATCAGTTTAGCCTTTTGAAAAACTGGCTAAACTTCAATTCAACATGCAAGATTCAAAGTGCAAAATTCAAAATGTTGATGGTTTTTGTCCGAAATTTTACATTTTCCATGTTGCATTTTCCATTTTGCAATGAGATTTAGCGCATTTTTAAAAGCGCTAAATTGTTACAAAATATTCTACCAGTATGCGCGGGTCGTTGCTGCCGATGCCGTCAACCCCCATGTCAACATACGGTTTCAGCATATCACGATCATCGATGTTCCATATAAAGACCTTTAGACCCTCCTGGTGCGCCTTATCGACAAGCCCTTTGCTTACAAAGGCGTAGTTCATGACCAGTGCGTCCGCTGAAGCGCTTCTGGCTATACAGGTGTCCACCGGGCAGCCGACCAGGAGCACGCCAGTCTTGATACGGCTATCCATCTCCTTTATTTTCTTTACCAGCATGTGCCAGAAGGAAATAATATAAGCACTGTCGAACATATTATATCCCTTTATGAGTTCAACAACCTTATCTTCTGTCCCCTCCTCTTTCAGCTCAATGATCAGCCTTACCTTGTCTTTGACAAACTCGATTACTTCCTTGAGCGTCGGTATCTTCTCGCCCTTACCGGCATCCAGCTTTTTTATCTCCTCCAGCGTATAACTCCCTACCGGGCCCTTTCCATTTGTAGTGCGGTCCACCGTTGAGTCATGGATAACGACAACCTCCTTGTCTTTGGTCAGATGGACGTCGATTTCCACGGCATCAACCCCGATCTCCATGGCCCGCCTTATAGAAAGCAGGGTATTCTCAGGTTCTAAAGCCTTGGCCCCTCGATGTCCCATAATCATCATATCTATTTACTCCATTTCAGAAATCCAAATGTCAATTGAAATTCCAAATGCCTGGATGTCAAAACATATTTCCCTTTTGTCGTTTGGATTTTGAGCTTAATTTAGCATTTGAGCCTTGTCATTTGTCATTTATCTAAACCTTCTTACCTGGCAATCATGGCCCGCATCCTATCCCCGGCATTTTCCACATGATCCGCGATCTCGCCGAGCGTCTCCACCAACCGGATCAGATGAAAGATGGTTACAGCGTCCGTCTCCTTGGCAAAGAGGTCGTGTTTGAGCGTGGCTTCGAGTATGTCGGCCTGCCCTTCTTTTTTTCGCAATTCCCGGATGTGTTCCTTTACAACGTTCCGGTCTTCTTCGGAAAAAGTCCGAAAGTACCGCCGCGCGTCTGTAAGCATCTCATTAAGCCTATCGACCGGGTCAAGAACAGAATCTACCAGAAAAAGTATCCCCCCCTGGAAATATTCCGGAATCTTGTCGGCGGGTCTGAACGCCAGCCAGTCCAGCGCATGTTCAAAACAATCGATTACCTTGTCCTGTTCCTTCAGGTAGTCGAAAATCTGGAATTTATCCACAGGCAGCAGGGTCCCTTTGGGGAGATGCCCCCTGATACGTCTCTTCACTGCATCGGCCTGATGTTCCAGATCCGACACCTCTTGCCTGGCCCGTTCAAAGGACTCGCACTCAGCGCTTAAGTAACACTTTACCGCAATACGGAACATTGCGGCCCCGTCTCTGACCCTCTCCGCATGTTCCTGAAGTCCCTCAAAGGGTGAAGTCATAAACATGGATAAAATAGGTATGCGCATAAGCCCTCCGCTTTAGAAAAATATCAAACATAGTATCTTATAGATAACCATACTGGTAATCGCGGCAATGGGGACCGTGATGAACCAGTAAAGCATAATCTGGCCTACTATCCGAAAATTCACCGCCTCGATACCTCTGGCCAGACCCACTCCGATCACGGAGCCGACCGCGGCATGGGTGGTGGAGACGGGAAGCCCCATCTTCGAGGCCAGAAGGACTGTCGTAGCCGCGCCAAATTCAACAGAAAATCCACGTGTGTTTGTCAGGGTGGTGATTTTATGTCCCATGGTCTCGATAACCCGATGCCCCCACATGGCTATACCGGCGGCGATGCCCACTCCTCCAAACAACAGGAGGGTGATGGGAACCTCAATCTGACCGCCGATAGACCCGTTACTGACGAAAAAATAGATAAGCGCCAGCGGACCGATGGCATTGGCCACGTCATTGGCCCCCTGAGAAAGCGCCATATAGCAGGCGGTAACCAGTTGCAGGTGACGAAAGGTATGTTCGACACCTTCCCCCCCGGTTTTCTTCGTATGCCGCTTAAGCAGGTATTTTCCAACATATCCCATCAGAGAGGCAATGGCCAGGGATAACCCGGTGGAGGTGATGGTATCCAGCGCCATTCTTTTTCCTAATGGCGTCTTACACAGGAAAGACATGATTACCACAAAAAATGTGGTGCCGATGAAGTATGGAGATAATCCAAACGCCCTGGCCATCAGTTCCTCCTGCGTCAATATAAATCGATAAATGATCTTGAAAACAAGGAATGATAGTACCATGCTAAAGATAGGCGAGATGATCCAGCTCGCCACTATGCCCGCCAGCTTCCACCAATGAACCGAGGAAAAACCGCCCACCATGATGCCAAAACCGACCATGGCGCCGACGATGGCATGGGTAGTGGAGACGGGAAGGGCCCTCCATGTGGCAAAGAATACCCACAGCGCGGCCGCGATGAGTGCGGAAAGGGCCCCCACGATCGCCACTTTTGGATCGGTCAGGGCCTCGGGAGAAACAATTCCCTTACTTATGGTGTCAACCACGTGAGCTCCTATAAAAATTGCGCCCACGAGATTGAGTATACCGGCAACAAACACTGCCTGCCGCAGGGTGATGGCCTTAGCGCCGACGCTTGAGGCCATGGCGTTGGCGGCATCGTTGGCCCCGATATTCCAGGCCATGTAAAACCCAAAGATATAACCCAGGATTAGAATCGTATATTCAAAGGTCATGATTGCCCCAGGTCGAGTTAGTCGAGTTAATTGATTTATAACTACTCAGGTTGTCAGGTTCACGGTTCACGGTTGGCTACTTTGCGTTTTTCATATTTTTTGAGATAGTGGATGAATCCACAAACGGCAGCACGTGTTCGTCTGGCCTGCTCGTAGACATCTTTGAATTCGTTGGGCGATATGTACTCTTCATCCAAGGCGACATAAAGTTCGCTACCGTTCAATCTTCATCGCTCTCTAACCTTGAACCGTGAACCTTGGAACTTTGAACCTGAGTAGTTACATTGATTTTAATCCGGAATCGCGCAGCGTCCGAGGATCTGTTCAAGTTCTATAAGGAAAGGGTCTTGATCCCGGTAGAGAATGGTCTTTAATCCCCGGTGGCTCGCACGCTCAATATTGCCTGGATGGTCATCCACGAACAGCGTCTCCGGCGGTGAGACACCAAGCGTCCGTATAACATCGTCAAATATGGTTAGATCCTTTTTGCCCTTGCCCAGATAGTAACTGTTAAACACCCGGTCAAACTCCTGAAAAAAATGGTCTCTCTCGTTCAGGATGTCAAGCCAGTTGGTCTGGTCGCTGAGGATACCGGTAACGAAGTTGTCACGGCGCAGGGTGCGCGCCACCTCGATCATTTTCGGCCGCAGGACAAAGCGTTGCAGTATTTCACCGGTCAACTCCGAGTTACTCCCGCGAACGCCGGAACGCCAGCGCATCATATCCCAGAATTCCACCTCAGTGCCCCGGCCGGTTACGTATCCGGACTCATAAATCGCCTCAACCGCCAGCCGGTGCAGGACCGCCGAATCGATCCCGTTTTGCCGGGCGATGGCCTTAAGCCCTTCGCGAAAACCTTCTTCCGCCAGTACCCCGCCGTAATCAAAGAGCACCGCCCGTATTGGCAAGACCGCTTCGATGGCTTCACCTCCAGCTTATGATTATGGCAGACTTATAAAGGAAAAAGTAAAAAAGGACAAGTTATTAGTACAGAGGACTGGTCTAGTCTTTGGACTTGCTTCAGAACCGATATGTCATCCCCGCCGCTCCGGGCAATACCCGTTCTCTCAAGGCGTCCCGAAGCGCCGCAACGGCATGCTCTCCGGTGCAGTGGCAAGAAATAACCATATCTGGTTCCAGGGATCTCAGCGCGGCCAGAGTCTGATCGATACGTTGACTGCTCGCGGTGAGCAGGTGGAAGCCGCCAATGACGGCTCGTACCCTCGACCCCTTATTCAGGCATCGAACGTGGTTCAGTGTATTCACCAATCCCGCATGGCAGCACCCGACACAGATGACCAAACCATCTTCCGTCTGAATCCACAGGGCGAAATCATCGTCAATCGGATCTACGCGTCTTCCCTCCGGATCGAGGAAGAACGGGCCGCCCGTGTCCTCGTAGCTTGTCTGGCGGGGAATGGGACCAGTGATGCCGATTCTCTCGGACAGCAACAACGGTTGTGAAACCCAGTGGAGACGTTGCGCGGGCAGCTTGTTAATGGCCACTATGGATTCACGCGGCATCTGAATCGGTTTTGGCGTCCCATCCCGGATGGCGTATCGGGGCTGCACAACTCCAGGATGGCAATAGGCCTCAATCTTTTCGTTGACCTTCAGGACTTGGGGAATTCCGCCGGTATGGTCGTAATGCCCGTGGCTCAACACAAGGATGTCGATTTCACTCAGGTCCACGCCAAGTACCGAGGCATTTGCGGCCAACGCACTTCCTTGTCCCGTATCGAAAAGGATGCTTTTGTCTTCAGCTTCAATCCATAATGAAAGGCCATGCTCAGACATCAGCCCGGGAGCGGCCTGGTTATCGACCAATATCGTTATCCGAAATCGATGCGCATTCATTAAGGAGGTCTTTTCTATATGCATTTGGCCTCGGCCCACGCCATAATGGGCTTGATAATGGCCCGCATGATTTCCGCCGTGGATGTTTCGGCATAGTGATCAACGAAAGCCTTTCCGCTGTCACCGGCCTCAGCGATCTTGGGGTCCAACGGAAGGGCACCTAGAAATGGCACATCCATGTCTTCGGCGATTCGTTTACCACTCCCCGAACATAAGATTTGAGTGACTTCACCACACTTCGGACAAGCGAACCCGCTCATGTTTTCCACTACTCCGATTACCGGCACCTGCAGCTGCCGGCAGAATGTGATGGATTTGCGCACATCCACCGCAGCCACCTTCTGGGGCGTGGTAACGACTACTGCTCCGTCCAGCCTGCCGATGAACTGACAGACCGAGAGCGGCTCATCTCCGGTTCCCGGCGGACAATCGATAATAAGATAGTCCAAGTCGCCCCAGGCCACATCCTTGAGTAACTGTTTGATCGCGCCCGTTTTCTTCGGTCCGCGCCAGATTACGGCGTCGTCCTGGTTGCGCAACAGAAACCCCAAGGACATAACCTTCATGTCGCCCAGCTCAACCGGAAGCAGGCCTTCCGCACCACCTTCGATTGTTTTTCCTTCGAGGCCCAGCATGGTGGGAACGCTTGGGCCATGAATATCGACATCAAGCAATCCAACGCGCTTTCCCCACATCATCAGCGCCATAGCTATATTTACCGCCACCGTGCTCTTGCCTACCCCGCCTTTGCCCGACAACACCACCACTTTGTGACAAATACGAGAGAGCCGGTTTTGGAGTTTTTGACGATCATCAAACTCCTCATCGCTTTCATTTTCCTTTTTCATGACCTCGAAGCTTCTGTCGATCCGATAACGGTATAGAAAACCCGTCCACCCACGAGAACCGTTGTCACCTTTCCAGCAGATTTGAGCGCATCGAGTTGCTTGACCGCTTCCGTGATATGAATGCCAAGACCGCTTGCAATATCGGCGGAGGTACACGGTCGCCTGCTAAGCAACGCCAGGACCTCCTCATTTCTGGAGCCGGAAAGGGCTGTGGCGTGCGAGAGGTCACGTTCGTTCCCGCTGATGATGTCCACTTGACCCGGGAAAAATCCTTTCAGGGCGAGAAGCTGGTCGGGCGAGAGAGGAAAGACAAATTCTTCAGAGGGTGGACGAACAACGGTGTTCAGTTGCACCCGTGCCGGTTGGATTTGCCTAATGATGGCGGCGATTTTCTCAACTTCAGCGGGGATTCCCGTAACGCCGCCAAGCAGAAGAACCTCCAGCCACAGCTCCCCCGGAAAGCGTTTACTAAAGGAAGCAACGCCATCGACCATTTGCTCAAAGGAGATATCTTCATGCGGACGATTGACGTATCTAAAAAGCGGCTCATCACCAGCGTCCAGCGATGGAAGCACAAGGTCGGCTGTCATCAGGGCATCATGGACTTCACTCATCCATAACAGCGAGCCATTGGTCAGGACGGCCACCGGGATATCCGTCAACCCCTTGATCTTGCGGATCAGGTCACCGATGCCGGAATTCAGCGTGGGTTCGCCGGAGCCCGCAAGGCTAATGTAATCAGGAACATCCCCCACAGCCAGCTTCTGTCCCAGTTCGGCCAAGACATCTTTAACCGGGACGTATTCCTTTCGCTCAAGGGTTTTATTAGTAGTCCGGCCCAATTGGCAGTACACGCAGTCATAGGTGCAGGTTTTGAACGGCACAAGATCGATTCCGAGAGACCGACCCAAGCGCCGCGACGCAACAGGCCCGTATACGTGCCGAAAACCGCCCACGCTCATGATTTGTCCCCGCACGGCGATTCTCCGCAACGTTCATTTCGCCCGCAGCAGGTCTTACCCATTTGTTCCGGTGAATATTCGCTCCCGTGTTGTCCTGCTCGGCTATGCCCAAACCCCTTGAGGATAAACCCGATACCGCCGCTAACTAGCCGCCGGACCTTTCCATGGCATTCCGGACACGCTCTGATGGGGTCCTCCATGATCCGCTGCCGTCGGTCGAATATCCAGCCACATGCCTCACATTCGTATTCATAGGTCGGCATGGCTCACCTCCAATATTTCTTTGGCAATATGCCATGACGTTATTTTTTATTGCTTCTTTGAGGCTTTTCCATCTGCCTTAGCTGTTTTTCAGTCAGTGGAGAGCCAAAACCCACATACTGTATCTTTGGGGCAGGTGGATTGGAAATCAGCGTCCACGTTCCGTTGTTAAAATTTTGATATACGCAATTGTACTGAACTCCACTCACAACGGGAATAATACCTTTTTTGTTTTGCTTCTTCCCTCCCTCGAGCCAAGAAAGATCAATGCTTCCCTTAAGAATTTGTTTGACGGTTTCGGTGGCATGGCATTCTTCGCATTTAGTCCCATCTCTCTTCACTGAGTGACTGAACTGGGGGGCAAACATAAGGAATGTTTTGTCTCCTGGCGCAACGAATGATTGCATATTGGCCGAGGTCACTTTCCCTTCATAGTTCATTAGAAATTTCCAGCCGGAGACAGGAAGACTTACCCGCTTCTTTTCTTTGATCATGGTCTCAAAATGACAATTATTGCAGCTCACCACCTGCCGGACATGACAGGCCTTGCAATCTAACTTATTTCCATGGATCGTGTGTGAAACGCTTTTTGTAAGGGATTCGTGGCATTTTTCGCATGTCACATCCATTGCGCCTTGCTCTTTCATTGATTTGTATTCAATGCCATCGCCGTGAATCTCGCGCGCGGTGTGACAATCCATGCAATTCATTCCGTTTGCAAAATGGACATCCGGCGTATTAGCTTCCCTGTCAATTTTCATGATCACTCCCTCACGGGCATGGCAGCTTAGGCATTTCTCTTGGTTTTTAGCTGTTTCAACAGAGTACGTCGATTTCCCATTAGCCTCTTTTTTATGACAGGCATCGCAGGATGAGACATGACAATTTTTGCATCCAAGGTCTGAGTATGGGACGCCGGTGATAATTTCGAGTCCCCCCCTTGACTTGTCATACCAATAAGCCATTCCTCCGGCGGTGGCGTGAAGACCGGATGAAAAAAAGCAATCCTCTTTCTTTATCCCCTGTGCGAAGCTGAAAACTGCCATTCCCAACACGACAACGCTTCCCAAAATTAAACCGGCCAGCAAATTTCTTTTCATGGCTCCCTCCTATTATTGATGAAAACTGATTGCCCCAGCGGGGCATATATTCACACATGCGCCGCACCCAACGCAGTTTTGCGCATCAACGCTCGCCTTGCCGCCCTTAACAGCAATAGCCCCCATTGGGCAGATATCAACGCACTCGTTGCACCCCTTACACCGTTCCTGGTTAACTATAGCGACATAACGTTTCCTTTTCTTAATATCTTGAACTGGTGGGGTCACTTGCTGCATTTGCTTCGGTTGCTGTGTGGATTGAATTTCTCCGTCTTTGGGGCCGTTATGAGCAGGCAAGGGATATCGGCCGCAGGCAATGTCGCTTCCGAAGCCCATCGAACCCCTACGGCCGCCACCACCCATCCTACGGCCACCACCCATCCTACGACCACCGCCCATCCCACGACCACCGCCCATCCCACGACCGGCAAAAGCCAGACCAGCGCTTTGGGTCGAGTCAAGGGCAGGACTCGGAGAAAGCTTGGAATCCGGGACGAGATCGGGTTGTCTGGCGGCGTTGGATTTCGTTGTGACTGTTATTTTCATATTCAGAATTTTCCTTTTCCGGTAAAACCCGGCGATGACCGGACGCTCGTTAATCAGCGCCCTGTAAGCTGATGCTCTCAGCGAACATTTGATCTTTCAGCGGAAAGATCGCCCTCCAAATTTGATATCATATTTCCCGAACGGATCAGCGCCTGTGTCCCCAACGGCAGTCCAGCATGGCCCGCGATTACAGGGCACTTGGCCTTGAACAAAAAAAAGATATTGGTCGGCCCGTCGTTGAGTGTCTCATAGTTGCCTTGCCCCTTGGCAAGGATCAAGTCGGCCTCGGCGAATCGCCGTCGAAATTCCTGGTTGCACTCCTCAAGTATCGTCCCCGGCGCATCCGAACCGTTGTCGATGATCTCGACGATTTCGTGGAGTCCCACGTCCCGGGCGTCGCCCATGGTCGCGTCGTTGATGACCGGCGCGCCCCGCACGACTACGGTGACCCGCTCCGGTGAAAGTTGCTCGATCAGCAGCCGGTCAAAGACAATCTCGCCGGCGTTATCGGCCAGGTACAGGATGCTTCGGGCTTTGGCGACAAATTGTCGAAATTCATCCATCTGCCCGATGAAAGCCCCCGCCAGCGCCTGGCTAACGGATTGGCGCACATCGGACTCGGTCACGCTGCCGTTCACACCCATGTCGATCACATTCCCTGCAATGGCCAGGCGCACCGCAATGGCCAGCGGGTCCGACGCGGCTTTGATCTCAGCTTTCAGCTCCGGGAGCAGACTCAAGGCCATGCGGTTCTGATGTCCTTTCGCCAGCCGGTAAGGGTCCTCTACGCCGGTAATCTCCCGGAGGCGCCGATGAATACGTTGGCCCATAACGGGAGGCGGAAAATCCAAGTCCATCTCACCGGTCCAGCGCAACACATCACGCACAACTCTTTCATGAACGATGCGGTCCGTAGAAACCATCCTAACCGCCTCTAATGCCTGGCGAATGAAGCAGGGAATGCAATCGAGAGATGTATTCATGCCTTCGCAGATCCGGTTTCAATCTCGGCGAGGCGCTTCTTGATTAATTCCAGTTCCGACTGCAGTGCGTCGGCCTGGCTCTTGAGTGCCTGCTTTTCCATCTCCGCATTGGGTTCCTGGTATGGCATTGGGGATCCATAGGACCCTGCATACCCTCCAAATCGCATCCAGCCCGGACGGCCTGTGGCATAAAACATGCTTCGCCTTCCGCGTCCGCCGTATCCGCGACCCCTTCCAAACCCCATTCCAAAACCCCGTCCCGGGGCAAAACTCGCATATCCCGGCATCCCAGAACCCGCGCAATATCCTGCCGCGCGTCCCGTCATTGGCCCCATTCCCATGGGTCCGGTTCCATTTCCTCCTGGCATTGTCGTGTCCTCCTTCTATGGTTTATTTAAGATACATCTGATTCATCTTCTATTTCCTGGTCATGGCGGCCCCGCACTTTTGGCACTTGCGCTCGATGCAGGGCACGCCGCGTTTGTGTGGTTCTTTATGCCCGCATTGTGGGCATACGCAGTAGCCGGCAGGTCCGGCCGCCAAGGAGCCGCCAGATGCTCCCATTCCGCCGTGCGCTCCTGCGTTCATAACGGCTCCCTCCTGATAAATGTCGCGCATTCCCCTGAAGCGACGGCGCCCGCAACAGCCCGGCATGGCAAAGGCATTCCAATCGACCCGCCCTGAGAGCCAGGCCCGGACAACATCATGTAAATCGCCAGCCACAAATGAGATAACGCGGATTCCGTAAGCGGTGACCAATGCATGCAGTGGCCTGGAAATGGCGCCGCAAACCAGCGTTTTGATCTCCAACTCCGCCAGACGAAGCGCCCTTTGAACCGGCAGATTGTCCGCCAACGGCTCCCGGCTTTCGTGGACAATCTGTCCAAACTTGGCCTCGATAACGTGAATCTGCCGTGCGGTGTCAAAGACCGGTGCAATTCGATTGTCCAGAGTTGCGAAAGCTATTTTTGTTTCAGGAAGCGCTTGTCTGGAAGGAGAGGCCTCGGTCCGGCCTCCATTCATCCTACCTTCAAATATTCTGGTTTTGTTCATTCGCAAACGTCTTGACCTACTGTTGTGGTTTTGTATTTTTGCGCTTGCCTGACAAGATAATCGTTAGCCGCCGCCTGGAGAGTTCCAGCGGCCAGAAAGGCGCAATGCTCATGGTCTTTGGGTAGGCCGCCAATGGCTGATAAAATGGCTTCCCCTGATATTTTAAAAAGTTCTTCGGGATCCTTCCCCAAAGACATTTCGGCCGCGAAAGAACCACACACCACGCTGGGACCGCATCCATCTGTTAGAAAAGACGCCTTGGTCACCCGATGTGCATCAACCTTTAGATAAATCTGCATTTGATCTCCGCAAGACCCTCTCAAAGAGGCCTTGCCATCCGCATCGTCCATCGCTCCCAGATAGCTGGGATTTCGCCAGCGCTGGTAGGCCTTCTCACCCCACTCTCTCCTGGTTTCCTCAAAAACGCTTGATTGAAGTTGTTGTACAAAGGCATCCAAATCGTCTGTCATCGCCTTGACCTCACCCAATGTTCACTCGAATACTTTCGGCTGATATCCCTCTGGAAGATGGGCCGTACCTTTTACACATGTAATTTCTGCTTCCCGGGAGATACGATTGAGGATCGTATCCACGCTGTCACAAAAGCCGCCGCCCGCCAACCATTTCCCGTTTTCCTGGCGGGCGAAGGTACAGGTACACCAATGGATCACCTCGGCGCCTTTACTCTTCAGGATTTTCGCCAGTTCTACAACGCCTTCCCCCGGACACCGGCAGGTGAAAACTCCCACGATTTCGGCATCCGCATAGCGGGCAAAGCCCTGGGTGGTATTTTTCATACTTTGAAGACAACCGGTAAGGGGACATCGCTTTTCGTTTTTTTCACAACGGATCAAACCAATTTTTGCCATTTCGTCCTCCTTTCGATTACAAGGCAATTACCGGTAGTTTTTGAATGTGATTTTATGCCTCACTCAATATATGCTTTTCGCCTCGGCCATTATAATGCATAGACTATGCCAACGCGTAACCCTCGGCACAGGACTCATATCTTATTGAAATACGATGTTGTTATATGAAAGAAGATAAATATCGGGGATGGCCATGTTGCATACAAGCTACCATTATAGCCCGCCAGAGGTGCGCAAACGCTACCGTATGCTCGTGGAATGGCCGGGTTGCCGGGGGAGGGCAATGCCCAGCCTCTTCATTCTACGAAAGAGCGTGGTCTTGTGGATGCCAAGTTCCCTTGCCGCCGCCAGCCTATTGAAGTTATTGCGTTCAAGAGCGGCGTGAATGGCCTGGACGTCGAGAATATCGTGGGCGAACCGCAGATTGGAATCCGTACGCGCAGCCTCGACATGAGCCATTAACCCCTCGGGCAGGTGTTCGATGCCGATGCGCCCCTCATTGCAAAGAATGAAGGCATGCTCGATGGCGTTTTCCAGCTCACGAATGTTTCCCGGCCAATCATGGGACATAAGGAAAGACGTGGCTTCCGATGTGATTCCCTCAACAGTTTTTTGCTGCAACCGGTTGAACCGGGTGATAAACTGGTCTACCAAAAGGGGGATGTCCTCTTTTCGCCGGCGCAACGGAGGCAGTTCAATGCGCACCACGTTCACGCGGTAATAGAGGTCCTCTCGAAAAAGGCCCTGACGTACCAGCTCAGCCAGATCCTTGTTTGTGGCGACGACGACCCGCTCATCGGCGGTCTCCGAGCGGGTTGCCCCTAGCGGCTCGTATGTCCGCTCCTGTAGCACACGGAGCAGCCTGACCTGGAGGGCCGGGCTGACCTCGCCGATCTCGTCGAGGAAAATGGTCCCTCCCTTGGCCAACGCGAAACGTCCAGGCTTGTCCTTGTTTGCGCCGGTGAATGCCCCGGCCTTGTAGCCGAACAACTCCGACTCCAGAAGCGTATCGGGCAAGGCTCCGCAGTTGACCGCAATGAACGGCCCCCGGTTACGAGGGCTAAGTGAGTGAACCGTCCGCGCCACCAATTCCTTGCCGGTTCCGGTTTCTCCGAGGATGAGAACCGTACTGGGACTGGCGGCGATGGCGGGCAAAACCTCGAACAATCGCTGCATCAAAGGACTTCGGCTGGCAAGATCGCCGATCCGAAACTTTCCCTTCAATTCCCGGCGTAGCGCCTCAATTTCGGAAAGGTCGCGAAAGGTCTCCGCGCCGCCGATCACGCGGCCAGAGGCGTCCCGTAGCACGGCGGTGGAGATGCTGATGGGGATGTGGTTTCCGCTTGAGTCGATGATATATCCGGATTTCCCGATGATGGGTTTGCCCGTCTTCAAAGTCTCTTGAAGCGCGCAGGCGGCCCCGCACATGTTGGAGCGGAACACCTCTGAGCATCGCTGGCCGATCGCTTCTTTACGCGATACGCCCGTGATCTCTTCTGCCGCCCGGTTGAACGAAGTGATGCGCCATCCCGAGTCCACCGTGAATACACCGTCCGAGATGCTCTCCAGGATGGCCTCGGTGGGGGTAAGGCTCGCGGATTTCATATCTTTTCTATGGGTCATGCCTCCCACTGCTTCCTTGAGGTTATTCTTCTCTGCGTCGGCCGATGTTACATTTCGATCGGGATGGTTTTCTTAAAGGCATACTATACTATATATTCCACATGCCTGCAAAAAACAAAAAAGCCCAGCTATGCAATCGGGCCTTTCCATCTTCCAGCTCCCCGGACCCAACCCCGAACCTTTATCCATCGAACAAGTTTTCTTTTGCTTAGAGGCGATTAGTCCCAATCGACACAGCGTTGTCCGGTTAGGTTTTTGCGTATGAGTATTCTTGTCAATGGCCAAAATAGCGGACGGGTATATGGCAGCTTTATAAAGGGAAAAAAGGGGGAGGACAAGCTCTTAAAACGGCGTCCTCTTCTGCTTACTCCGAAAATCGGCAACAACCTGCTTTATATCCTGAAGAAATTCTTGTTCGATCGAGCATGTCTCACACTGATAGTTATTCGGGCAGGGAGAAAGTGAGAGTTTACCCAGGTTCATACGCCGCAGTTTTGGTGTTTCTTCGTCAGGAACCATCTCAATGCACCCTGTAGGGCATATATACGTGCATGAACCACAGCCGATACAGACATCCGAGGCCACCTTAAAAGGGGTCGCCACTTCGCGTTCCGTACCCCGATTGGCCAGGCCTATGGCCCCGACCCCCACGACTTCTTCACAAAAACGGACGCAGAGTCCGCACAGGATGCACTCTTTCCCCTCTTTTTTCCGGAAACGGTTGAAGTCAATCCCCATCTGCACAGCCATGGTCCGTAACAACGGCACATCAGGACATCTCGCCAGTAAGAGTTCCACGATTACCCTTCTGATTTTTCTGACCCTGGGTGTATCGGTAAAGACCTCCATCCCCCCTTCTGCCGGAAAGTTGCAGGACGTCACCAACCTGGACTGCCTATTCTGAATAACCTCCACCATACAGAGACGACACGACCCATACGCCTTAAGGGCCTCGTGGTAACAGAGAGTGGGAATAAAGATACCGGCTTTCCTGGCCGCATCAATAATCGGAGCCCCGCGGTCGATCTGTACCCTTTGGCCGTCAATTATTATGGCTATCTTCACCCTTTTTCTCCTACGGCTATTTGACTCTGATTGCTTCCCGCTTGCATATACTGTAACAGATACCGCACTTAATACAACGTTCACGGTCGATCACATGGGGTTTCTTTTTTTCGCCGGAAATGGCTCCCTGCGGACATCTAAGCTGACAAAGGGTGCAACCGTTACAACGCTCCTCGTCAATAACATATTCAAAGAGGTTTTTGCATACCCCGGCCTGGCACTTTTTATCAAATATATGGGCCTCATATTCATCCCGGAAGTACCGAATAGTGCTGAGCACAGGATTGGGAGCGGTCCCGCCCAGGGCACACAGAGAGGCCGGCGTCATAACACCGGCAAGATCACTTAATAATTCAATATCACCTCTCTGCCCCCGGCCCTCGCAGATATTTGTCAATATCTCATGCATCTGTTTCAGGCCTTCCCGGCATGGGACACATTTGCCGCACGATTCGAACATCAAGAAGTTTATGAAGTACCTGGCGACATCCACCATGCAGGATGTCTCATCCATCACGATCATACCGCCTGAACCCATAATGGCCCCAACATCCCTGAGACTGTCATAATCCACAGACATGCCTATCTTACTGATAGGGATACACCCTCCGGACGGCCCTCCGGTCTGAACCGCTTTGAAACGCCTGCCTTTTCTGATCCCGCCTCCAATATCAAAAATAATTTCGCGGAGAGTAGTCCCCATCTCCACTTCGACCAACCCCGTATTCCTGACCTTACCCACCAGCGAGAATATCTTTGTCCCCTTGCTTCCGGCCGTTCCCATATCAGAATACCAGGACGCGCCGTTTAAAATTATCTTGGGGATATTGGCAAAGGTCTCCACGTTATTCAGGACTGTAGGTTTGCCCCATAATCCTTCGATGGCCGGGTAAGGCGGTCTGGGCCGCGGGGCGCCGCTCCTGCCCTCGATGGAAATCATGAGGGCGGTTTCTTCTCCGCATACAAACGCTCCGGCGCCCCTGCTTATCTTAAGCGTGAAATCAAAATCACTGCCCAGAATATCCCGGCCCAGAAGGCCATATTCTTCTGCCTGTTTTATAGCACGGGACAAGTGCATAATAGCTATCGGATATTCACCCCGCACATATATAATGCCTTCACGCGCCCCGATGGCAAAACCGCCGATGATCATCCCCTCGATAATACTATGCGGGTCGCCCTCCATAAGACTTCGATCCATGTACGCACCAGGATCACCCTCGTCACCATTGGCTATAATATACTTAGTGTCACCGGGCGCATTACTGCAAATCCGCCATTTTATGCCGGTGGGGAAACCGCCTCCGCCCCTTCCCCGGATACCGGAAGCGACAACGGTTTCCACTATCTCTGCCGGAGTCATAGCGGTCAGGCTTTTTGCCAAAGCGTCATATCCCCCAACCGCTATATAGTCTTCTATATTTGTCGGATCGATCCTGCCGCTGTTATGAGAAACGACCTTCTTCTGTTTTTTATAAAAAGGGATGTCTTTTTGAGACACAACCACTTCTTTAGTCTCCGGGTGCCTCCATAATAATCGATCTATGACCTTATCCTTTAAGGCGGTCTCGGAAACAATATCCGTAACATCTTTAGCGCTCACCCGGCAGTAGAAGCTATTAGCCGGCTCAACGACCACAATAGGACCCATTTCACAAAAGCCATGACATCCGGTCTTTTTGATTTCTACCTTGTCTTGAAGTCCTTTTTCTTTTATTTCGTTTTTAAAGGCGTCAATAACCTCCCCGGACCGTCTGGCCTGACAGCCGGTGGTGCAGCAAACCCCAATTACAACCTTGTTTGGATCTTTCTTTGCAAGAATCGATCGGCGTAATTCTTCCAGGTCTGATATAGCTCTAATCCTGTTCATGGGGTAACCTTTTTGACTCCGGATAATATTTCGAAAGAATTTTCTCGATTTTGCCGGGATGCACGCCGTCGTAATAATCCTTGTCTACCACGGTAACCGGCGCCAGGGCACAGGCGCCAAGACAGTTAACCGTCTCCAACGAGAAATTACGGTCATCTGTCGTTTCCCCTGCTTCCACATTGAGTAGCCTCTTTACTTGTTCCAAATTCCGCGCCGCGCCGCCAAGATGACAGGCGGTGCCGCAACATACTCTGATAATGTGACGTCCTCTCGGCACCAGACTGAAACACTTGTAGAAAGTGGCAATGTCGAAAATTCTTGTCAGCTTGAGTTCCAGCTTCCCGGATATGTAGCGAAGCATTTCCTGCGGCAAGTAATTCTCGATCTCCTGTAAATCCTGCATGATGCCGATTACTTCCGAGTGACGGTAGCCGTGCTTTTCCAATATAGAGTCAACTTTTTTGAGGTCCATTGTTTAACCTGCTTTCGCCGTATACTTTCGCCAGCAGGGCATGATATGCGTCCCCCGCAAGCCTTCTTTCACCTTCATAAACATAGTACGACGGCATAGATCCTGTAAACAGGCCTTAACCGGCTCCAACCGTTTCAGGAAGTCATCGTCAACGCGCCCCTCGGCCAGCGCCATTTTTTGCAGCTCGGTGGCTATACGCGCGAACTTTATCCCTTGCGGACAAACGAAATAGCAGGAGTTGCACAGGCAGCAAAACCAGATAAGGTCAGATGAAAGAACCTCATCCCTCATACCCAGAACGATCATGTGTATGATGCGCCGCGGGTCGAAATCCTCTATGACCTCCCGAACCGGGCATACCCCCGTACATGACCCGCAGGAATAGCAGGGCTTTATCTCCTCCAGGCCTATCTTCCCGGCGATTTCGTATTTGAAATTAGGATCCGCTTGAGTTAACAGAACTGTTTCCATACGGTACTCCGCTCCAGATATTCCTCCTGCCCAGCGTGTCGATACAGTACTTGACCCGTTCCGGCGAAAGATTCAGCAATTCCGCCAGCTCTGCGATGTCGTTCTTGTCTTTCTGAAGGAACAGGAGAGTCTCAAAGATGTCCATTTCATCAACTAGCGTTGCTCTCAGTTTTTCTTCAGAGGGAAAATCGGCGTTGCTTTCCTTCATCTCCTTTGCCTGTTTCGCAAAAACCGCCCGCAGCTTCATGCCCTCCGCAGCCAGCCTGGCAGCCTCCAGCTTACGGAGCAGAAGCTGGCGATCAACGCCCTCACTTTGCCCTACCGGGCCAAGGTCTCGGATTCGATGGGAGAAGTCGGTTACCACCTGGACAAAACGCGGGCCTTCGGCAGCAGAGACCCATTCCAGCCTCACCCTTCCCTTGTCCACTCCAACCTGATCCAGGATGGTGTGGATTAATTTGATCTTTTTTATGGCTTCGAAATTACCGGACCGGTAATGACATTCACCAAGGTGTCACCCGCCCATGAAAATCCCGGCCGCCCCTTTGACAAAACCGTCCAGAATAAAGACGGGATCTATCCTGCCGGTACACATGACCCGTATAGTCCGAATGTAGGACGGATACTGAAACCGGGCCACCCCCGCGGCATCCGCCGCCGCGTAGCAACACCAGTGGCATAAAAATCCAAGTATTTTAGGTTCATTCACCATACTTTTGTTCCTCAAGTCGAATATCTCACCGCAGAGACGCAGAGTTCGCAGAGAAGACTTTTTAGGTGTTTGAAACAGTCCCGCACTCAGAAAAGGCTATTAATCTGGAACTCACGAACTCATGAAAGAACAGAGCAACCATAAGCCGAACTGCTAAAAATCAATTTCTCAAAAATACTTTCCTGATTTCCTGCGTTCCTGATTAAAACGTCTTCCTAAATTCTTTGCGTCCTTTGCGCCTTTGCGGTGAATGCCCGATTTAATCCCTGAATCCCCTAATCCCTATGAACCATCTGACCCAAAGGCCGCAATCTGAGCGCTGATCTGGTCGTGCGTAAACCGGCCCATGCTGATGGCCCTGGCCGGGCAGTACGAAGCGCAGATTCCGCACCCCTTGCATGCAGCAATGATTGTTTCCGCTTTCTTTACTTTTCCCACTTTCGTCATCCGGATAGCGCCATAAGGACAGAAATATTCGCACATGCCGCACCCAATGCATTTCTCCTGGTCGCAGGATGACACGATGGGTTCAGCTTTTACGTAGCCCCTGGCCAGCATGATCGCCGCCCGAGACGCCGCCGCTTTGGCCTGAGCCACGGCTTCATCAACCGGTTTGGGAAACTGGGCCATGCCACAGATATAGATTCCGTCTACATAGGAATCGACCGGTTTGAGCTGCACGTGGGACTCCAGGAAAAAACCGTCTGCCGAACGTGGCACGGATACGGCCTTTTCCAGAGTCTTGTCCTCTCGCGGCACGATGGCCGTGCTTAAAACCAGCAAACTGCCTTCAATAACGATTTTCTTTCTGATGAGCGGATCGGTAACGGTGACACGCAGCCTCCCATCTACCTCGGCGACCGCGGGTTTGTCGTCCTTCTCGTACCGGACAAAAACGACCCCTTGTTCTCTTGCCTGTTTGTAGTAGTCCTCGTGAAATCCGTAGGTCCTCATATCCCGGTACAGGATGTATACGTTCGTTTCCGGACTGATCTCTTTGATCTTGATCGCATTCTTAATGGCCATGCTGCAGCAGATGCTGCTGCAATATGGATGCTTCTCGTCGCGGGAACCCACGCATTGTATCATTACCACTGTGTCTTCATTAGCCGGGATGAATTGACCGAAGGCCAGACTTTCTTCCAGTTCATGCTGGAGCACCACCCGCTCAGACCGGCCGTACAGATATTCATCCGGCCTGTAGGCCGTGGCGCCGGTAGCCATAATGATGATCCCGTGCCGCAGGTTCTCTTTCTTTTTACCTGAAAATCCCCCTGTATCCCCCTTTTCCAAAGGGGGAATTGATTGGTCCCCGTCTTCTTCCAAGGGGGTGCTTAACATATCCCCCCCTTTAGTAAAGGGGAGTGAGGGGGGATTAGTTTCATTGTCCTTTGTGCCGCCATGCGACATGTGTGTTTCATTGTGGTTTTGCCTTATAGTAAGCACTGTCTCGAAATTCCCCACGAATCCTTTGACAGTCTCGACCTCGGCCTCCAGCAGTACGTGGATAAGCTTGTGGTTTCCTACCTTGCGGATGATTTCTTCAAGATAACGCTGCGGGTCTTCCCCTTCCAGGGTGTAATGGATATTATGGAGATTGCCGCCCAGCCTAGCTGTTTTCTCAACCAGATAACATTCAAAGCCCTGCCCGGCCAATGACAACGCCGCCGTCATACCGGCCAGTCCGCCGCCGATAATCAACCCCTTCGGGATTACGTCTGTAACCGGCTCAGAGAGCGGTTTAATCAGCCTGGCTTTGGCCACAGCCATACGAATCAGGTCTTTGGCCTTTTCTGTAGCCGCCTCCTTTTCGTGCGCATGCACCCAGGAGCACTGATCCCGGATATTGACCATTTCCAAAAGACACCGGTTTAACCCCGCTTCTCTTATGGTCTCTTGAAATAGCGGTTCATGCGTCCGCGGAGTACAAGCGGCAATAACCACCCGGTTGAGCTTTTCCTTATCAATGGTTTCCTTGATCAGGGCCTGTGTATCCTGAGAACATGAATAGAGATTATCCTTGCTGAAAATTACATCGGGAAGGGTAGCCGCATACTTTTTGACCTCCCCTACGTCCACTACGCCACCGATATTCTTCCCGCAGTGACAAACAAAGACCCCGATCCGTAACCCTTCTTGATCTACCGGGCGTTCCTCGGGAAATGCCTTATCCGCTATGCAGGTACGCCGGGCCGCAGCCAGGAGTTCGGCCGCACAGGCAGCCGCACCGCTGGCCTGCATAACGCTATCCGGAAGCGCCATCGGCCCGCGAAATCCACCGGCAACGTATATGCCGTCCCTCTGCGTAAGAAGGGGCGAAAACAGACCGGTTTCGCAAAATCCGTATGAATTAAGCCCGATACCCGTGGCCCTGGCCAGAGAGAAATTCCCATCGGGCGCTTCCAGACCCATCGGTAATACAACCAGGTTGAACGTATCCTGCCGTAACGTGCCGTCTTCTATAACATATTTTATGGTGAGGTCTTCTGTTTCGGGATCACGTTTGATCCCGGAGATCCTGGAGCGGACAAATTTTATCCCGCATTCCTTCGCCCGTTCATAAAAGGCCTCCAGCCCCTTGCCGTACATCCGCATATCCATAAAGAATATTGTAATATCCAGATCCGGCTCATGTTCTAAGGCCACTATGGCGTCTTTAACCGCATATTTGCAGCACACTGACGAACAATAGCTTTTACCGGAGGCATTATCCCGGGAACCGGCACATTGTATGAAAGCGATCTTTCGGGGCTTTTGTAAATCAGAAGGCCGGAGAATCCTGCCTACGTAAGGGCCGGAGGCGCTGGATATCCTTTCAAATTCCAGACCGGTAACAACATTAGGGGAGTCCTGGTAACGATACGTCTTTAATTTTGCCGGGTTGACCTGCTTAAAGCCGGTAGCTAAGATAATAGAGCCAACCTGATAGGTAGAGACCTCTGACCTCTGATTAAAATCGATTGCCCCGGCCTGACAGGCCCGGGTGCACTGTTTACACTCCCGTTTGTTCAAAAACAGGCAATAATCAGGATTAACCGCATAGGCGGAAGGCACGGCCTGCGTATAAAGAATATCAATGGCTTTTCTCTGGGATAGATTCTGGTTATGGGGATCCGGGATGGTAACCGGGCAGTACTGCGCACAGACCCCACAAGCCGTACACTTGGTTTCATCCACATAACGTGGCTGTCGCCGTACCTTAACCCGGAAGTTTCCGGCAGTACCCGATACTTCCTGGACCTCGGCGTTGGTAATGATTTTTACATTGGGAGACCGACCGGCCTCCACAAGCTTGGGCGCCAGTATTCAGAGGGCGCAGTCATTGGTTGGAAAGGTCTTATCCAGACCGGCCATAATACCGCCTATGGCCGATGACCTTTCGATCAGATAGACATAAAAACCGCCATCCGCCAGATCCATAGCCGCCTGGATCCCGGCAATTCCACCTCCGACTACCATTACCGATCCGATGAGTCGATTATCGTTAATTTGAATCTCCATGGGGACCATCTTTTTTATATTTGCGTCTAGTCCTCTACCAGTTCCAGGGCACCGGTGTTGCACCAGCGCACACAGGAAGGACTGGGCGGTATGCCACAAAAATCACATTTCAAAGGGATACCGGTCTCAGCCTCCACGAAATACGGTTTTTCCGGACAGGAGGCCCGGCAGAAGGCGCACATGTCATAAGTCTGCTCACCAATGACGATGTAGTGTTTTGAAGTGCAGGCCGCATCCACAAACGGCCCGGCGATCACCGGGTAGTAGCGATTGCCGTCCCTCATCACCCTTATACGGGCCCGTCTAGGATTTACCGTATTTGCCACATGATTGAGTGAGCAGGCCGTCTCACAATGCCTGCACCCGGTGCATTTGGTATGATCGATCTTTATTCTTGGCACTCTCCCACCTCCAAGTTCAATGCCTGTAACGTCTCAGGCCGTGGCTCACCCTGTTCATTCCAGCCCCTGAGATGATAATATTCCGGAAGCATCTCACCTATCCTGCTGACTTGCCCCTCGGCAGGCCCATCAGGAACCGGTTCCTTGATAAACCGCTCCGGAAGTGTATCATGCGTCCGGTCAAATCCCGCTTTCAGGTTAAACATCCTCTCCAGGTTCCAGATCTTTTCACCGATAAACAAAAGGTCATCTGCCTTATAATTCGTTCCCAGGCAACTGTTCACCATGGGTACGTAGTTATTGAATTTGAGTCCCATCAGAGGCCAATTGCACAGCCCCAGAGAGTCCATGACAGCGGTGGTATCCTGATACTCCTTCACAAGCAAGGGCTTTCCGCCAATTTCCCATGGATCAAGACTTTGATGTACATTAAGGAGTTCGTCAATGAACGTGTAGGCGAATAGATGATGCGGCCCATAGTTACATGTCGCAAAATGAAGTCCCATGCCCTGAATGGCGCGCGGGTCAAAAGGAGACAGCGAATGACCCTTTACGCCCATAAAGACCTCCGGCCTTCCGAACTCTTTGGCCAAGGCCAGGCCGCCCTGCCCCAGGCGTCTGGCATATCCTTTTTTAGTGGCCATCAGGCGTAGCGCCTCCACCATGGCCTCCCCGTTGCCGAACCGCAGGTCAATTTTTAACTCCTCAGGGGTGACCACTTTTTTCTCCACTAATTCCATAATAGTGGCGAGAGTCCCTCCGGTGGCCACGGGATCAAGTCCCATTTCCCCGCACATCATACTCGCCATACCAATCGTAGTCAGGTCGGTAATCCCGCAATTCACCCCCAGGGAACCGATAGCCAGATAGGTCGGAGCCATCCCTTTCCCTTCGTAGGCAGAGTGTTTAACATCCGCCTTTTTGATGCAGGCGATAGGGCACGCAAAACAGCCGCGACTCCTCAAGGCAAAGGCGCTGTTCAGGGCATCAGTAGCGATATTTCTTAACGGAAGCGGGGCGCGGCGAAAATTATTCTGTGGCAGGATTCCTTTCTGGTAACACAAACCCACCAGAAAAGCAGTTCCGGTTTGAGACATGGACTGGGTAAGAGGGGCGCTATTGAGCTTATTAATCAGGGTGGTGACCACCTGCATAAATCGATTACCGTCCGCCACCTGGAGGGAGTGCCGGCCTTTGACGGCAATGGCCTTAAGGTTTTTTGAACCCATAACCGCGCCGATGCCCGCGCCCCCTACCGGGAGGAACCGGTCATTAATCAGGTTGGCCAGGGGCAAAAGTTTCTCGCCTGCCGGACCAATGGAAACCAGATAGGTTTCCCGTGCGCTCCACGGATCACCCAGGTTATTCTTAAACAGTTCCTCGGTTTCCACCGTGGTACGGCCCCAGTATTCCAGGGCCGGGGTAAGCTTCACCTTGTCATCCATAATCGAGATAATAACCGGCATCTCGGCCTTGCCTTCTACGATTAGCAGGTCAAAGCCGGCAAATTTCAGCTCGGCGCCAAAATGTCCGCGCATCTTTGCACAGGCCAGTCCGCCGGTTAATGCGGACTTGGTTATTACATTGCACGAGGCCCCGGTTATAGCCCCTGTGCCCACCAAGGGACCCGAAGAAAAGACGAGTTTGTTTTCAGGGGAAAGAGGATCTACCTGAGGGGAAACTTCGTCTGTAAAAATCCTGGCGCCCAAGCCCCGCCCCCCTATAAACTTTTCGAGCAGCCCGGGATCGATCTCCTCAATATTATGTCTTCCTTCGGTCAGGTTTATCCTCAGACAACGCCCGATCCATCCGTTCATCTCTCGTTCTCCCTGTTTCCTACAGCTAAATCATTTAGGACGCAGATTTTCGCCGATACCCGCAGAAAACTATTTTTCTTAAATTATCAAAAACCTCTCTTTAACTTCGGTTAGTTCTTTATATTTAAAATCTTGACAATCTGCGTTCATCTGCGTCCGAGATGGAAATCCCTACGCGGCTCCTTTAAGCCACTCTACGGTCTTGTCTTTCAGGGCCTTGTCGTATCCGAAGGTGACACATACGGTGCGGCAACAGCCGCAGCCGATGCACTTGTCGGTATCCACATAGATGGAACCCTGCTGGTCTATTATGGCCCCCACTGCACATACCGGCAGTGCAAAACAGGACTTGCAGTTGTGTTTGCATATCACATTTAACATAGCTTGCTTCCTCCCTTACTAATGTTTAAGATTGACGGCTTCTTAAAAAGTCCATTTGCTGCGTTGCGCGGCATCCTTCGTCACTGCGGCGTAGCTATGGAAATAGTTCACCGTTCACAGTTCACCGTAAGTGCATGGTTTGTTGACGGACAACGGTCAACGGTCAACGGATAATAGGATTTGCGCGCCTTGCAACTGGAGCTTTTTACTGTGCCGTCCCAATGTTGACTTTTTACGAGTTTATCAAGATTAGCCTAATATCTTATCTACTTCTGCTGCATCGGACTCCATGACATAGGAAATTCCGGAAACTTCCGCCGCATCCCTGGTCAAGGCCACCAGATCGTTACGATCAATGTATTTGAGGGCAAATTTTCTGGACCCGGCCATAAGTTGCTGGAGGCCCTGTTTCAGCCTATCAATATAAGAATACATACCTATGGCCCCGCCCGGAAGTTTGATAAAGTCTTTGCCAAAGCGTTCTTTAAGTTGCGCCCCTACGGCAAAGAGGCGCAGGTATCCTTGCTCTACATCTTCACCTTCCAACTCCATTTTTTGCGCCATTAACTTTCCATGGGTCTTGCCCACCATGGCCGCAGTGAGAATGGCCCGTCCCAGGCAAATGGCCTTGACATAGGGAGCGCCCAGCGCCAAGGCCTTAAAGATATGGTCTTCCAGAGAGAGACCGCCCGCTATGGCAATGGGCGGAATATAGGCTCCCCTGGCCGCCAGCCGCTGACACATCTGATAGGTCAGGCATTCTAAATACACGGTGGGTATCCCCCACTCATTCATCATACGCCAGGGACTCATGCCGGTTCCGCCGCCGGCTCCGTCTATGGTAAGAAGATCAATCTTGGCATTTGAAGAGAACTTAATGGCCCGCGCCAGATCTGCCGGGCGATAGGCCCCGGTCTTAAGGGTCACATGCTTTGCGCCGACAGACCGCAGGTGTTCGACCGATTTGTAAAAGGCCTCCTCATCTACCATGCCGAGGCGGGAATGCCGTTCAAATTCTGTTATACCACCGGCCTTAAAGGCGGCTTGGACGGCGGGATTGGTTGGATCCGGGAGCACGATATAACCCCGCTCCTTCAACTGCAAGGCCCTCTCGATCGAATGCAGCTTGACTTCGCCGCCGATGTCTTTGGCGCCCTGGCCCCACTTTAATTCAAATATCTCGATGCCTAACTGCCCAATCACATATTCCGGCACACCCAACTTGGTGTCTTCTACATTGGCCTGAATAATAATACCGCCGGTCCCGTCGTACCATTGACGGAAGGCGTTAATGCGACGTTCCATCTCCGGCGACCTGGATATTTTCCCATTCTTGAATTCCGCCTGAGAATCCATGCCACAAATATTTTCACCCGCAACTACCAACACACCCGAGATGGCTGCACCCACAGCCACATCCTCCCAGTTAATACGGGCGATATCCGTGGACCCAACTGCACCGGTAAACACTGGAAAATTCAGCTTGATGTTGCCGCTCGCACCCACGGCCGTAGTCGTATCCACGGCCGGGAATGTGGCCTTATCGGAATCAGCCTCAATTCCCACAGCGCCCACAGCCGTACCCTGGATATTAAAATGGGAGAAATCTACCGGGTAGTCCTTTTCCGAACCAGAGGTGATGACTCCAAAAGGCGTAGGATATATCACCTCTCTCCCCTTAAGGGCTGACCGGCCGATTTCGCACGGTCCTTCACAGCCGTCCACACAGGTCACACAAATTCCTGACCCGGGGGCGGGTGTCACCCTGGTTGTAGTCAGGGTGGCGGCGCTTCGATTTGGTTTGCTAAATGACATAATTCTTTTCCCTCCCGTGTAATGTTTTTTCTGATAGTTATACTGAATAAATTAATAGTCAAAACAGTTATACTTAACAACCCGGGCAAAAAAAAGCCCGCACTACCACTTAGGGTAGGCGGACATCATCGTCATCTGCGACCAGCACGCCGTTGTGTTGGTCACAACCAGATAACTTGCTATTATAAAAGCCGGGGTTTGTCAATAGCTAAGTTATTTGTACTAATTTTCTCTAACTCCTCTGTTGATAGAACATCTTCAGGAGAAATCTTGACTCATAGACAGATCAAGAGTATGAAATTTATTATCTTAACTGAAAGAAGAGGTATTGCCAATGCGCAAAAAGGCGTCTGTTAGTTCTGGAGTAAGCC